>JACRFB010000071.1 GCA_016218045.1 Ignavibacteriota bacterium | reverse complement strand
GCCTCACAGCAGCCTTGACGGTCGAACACCCGATCACGTCTACTTCTCATCGCTGCCGTCACTCGCCGTGGCGGCTTAACCCGCAGAGACTCCACTTAAGAAACTCGGAAAACTGTCCAACTACGCGGGGCCACCTCTTTCTTTAACCTCGTCCGCCGAAATCGCCAAATTAGCAATCAGCAGTAAGGCAAGCGAAAGCGATTGCGCGGAATTGACGAGGCCGCAACGCCAAACAAAACCCATAACGAAGGAACACCGTGGCTTAACCATGACTCTCTCACATCCCCCTGCTTGTACTTGAGCAACGGACTCGACAAAAACTCGATAAGTCGCCGCTTCCCCGTCTTTATTTCAGCACTGACCGCCATCCCGGGCGCGAGGTTTAGCGGGCTACTGTCGATGTTCATTGCCGCCTCTTGGAGCGCGACGCAATGAGTTTCTGTGCGATGGGATTCGCAAGAATCGTTTCAGACGTATCTGCATTAAACATGTGCGCGATAGTCTGCGGATAAAATGTTTGAAGAACGATTCGGTCCAATCGATTCGCAAAAAACTGATCGCACATCGAACAATGGCGGCGCAATGAGGTCAGCACATAGGACAGGAACCCGAAATTCTTGCAGTTTGGCGCACCGACGTTGGATCGACATTCAAGCGGCATTACATCGTTCGAACATAATGTCAGAGCAAACATTATTGCTCCGCTCACGAAACGTTCTAGCGAAGCGCATTCGGCATGAGCGCGATCACGAAACGACGTTAGATAGAGTGCAGCCTCGACCCGATGCGTTCCGGGCTTGTTCACAGTAGCAAGTGCGTTAGATATCATCTTTCCCTCCCACCTTCCTGTCGGTACCTCAGCAACGGGCTCAATAGGAATTCGATCACCGTCCGCGTTCCCATCTTCAATTCCGTAGTCACCGCCATCCCCGGCGCCAGCGCGACATCGTTCCCGTCGATCATCATCGTCGTCGCCATTAGCACGACGTGCGCGGTGTATACCAAGCCGCGCTTCTCGTCGGCCACGGCGTCGTGAGAGACCCTCCGCACCTTGCCGCGCACGGAACCGTATTTCGTGAAGTTGAATGTCTCGATCTTAACCACGGCCTCCTGCCCTTCGCGCACGAAGCCGATGTCCTTGTTCGGCACCATCGCTTCCACTTCGACGGGTGTATCGTCCGGCACTAGCAGCATCAGCGGTTGCGCTTCGGTGACCACTCCGCCGACCGTGTGGACGACGAGCTGCTGGATGGTGCCGGCGAGCGGTGCGCGCAGCGTCTGCAGCTCGAGCTTGCGCTCGGCTTTCGCGATTTCCTCGTCGTAGGCGGCGCGCTTCGTCTCGGCGTCGTCGAGCTCTGCCATCCAGCGATTGCGATATTGCGCGGCGGTGACCGCGAGCTTCTGCTGGAGTGCGCCTAGCGTCGACTCGATCATGCGGCGCTGATGGCGCTGCACGTCCCGCTCCTGTTGCTGCTCGATGCGTTGACGTTCGAGCTCGAGCCATTTCACGCGCGGTACCATGCCCGTGCCCATGAGCTTTCTGTTCGCTTCGGCTTCCTCGGTGACGAGCGGCAGCGTCGCTTCGAGCTGCGCGATGCGAGCTTCGGTGCCCTGGCGCTCGGCGAGCTTCGCCTCCATCTCGTCGTACACGCCGGCGACGGCGGCCTGGTATTCCTCGAACTGCTGACGCAACTGCGCCTGTTCCCGCGCGATTTCGGCTTGCGCGATTCCGACACCTGCGCTCGCGAACGACGTGGCGGCCGGGGGGATAGAGCCCGTTCGCATATCCGGGACGGTCGCGGCTTTCACTGTGGTATCGACCGCTGCGACGAGCGCCGCCAGGCGAAGCTGATCCAGGACGACCGCCTCCTGTTCCTTGACGAGGCGAGCCCGGTCGGCGAGCGAGGCCGTCGGATCGAGTTCTACGAGCACCTCGTCGGCCTTCACGTGCTGGCCGTCGGCGACGTGGATCGCCGAGACCACCGAGCGCTCGAGCGGCTGAATGGTCTTCGTCCGCCCCGAGGGCACGATCTTGCCGGGCGCGACGCCGACGATG
>JACRFB010000070.1 GCA_016218045.1 Ignavibacteriota bacterium | reverse complement strand
TCCACACATCCCGCCGGGGGGGAGTACAATGAGTGCACTGATGCGTCACATCTGCGATACACCCAGGAAACGCAAGAAGCAACAAACGCGTATCCGACAAAGGAGCATCTGGAATATCACTCCAGTAAGTTAGCGCATATGGGAGTGAGGGGTGTGGAGTTGGGAGTAGGGACGGCGTATGCGTGACAGCGAAGCAGTGTCACGCTGAGCTTGTCAAAGCGCGACGAAACAGCGACGTTCTGTCACGCTGAGTCCCGCGAAGCGGGAAAGCGCGACGAACCGGCGACGCTGTGTCACGCTGAGTCCCGCGAAGCGGGAAAGCGCGATGGAATTTCGTCTGACGATCTACCTATGGCGAGAGACGCGGCACGACAGCGAAATGCATGCTCCGCCAATCGGGTCACATGTCTCGACGACCCGTCATAGAAAATCGGAGGGAGGTTGTCAAATGTGTATCATGCTGCAGCGCCATACGAGGCGCGCTCAAGTGCTTGGATGAGATCCAATACAGCCATGTAAGATACAAAGAATCAGGGACAAGAGGCAGGTCACACGGGGGTCACCGCGCTCTGGTCGCGAAGTGCTGGACGTCTCAGGATTCGGTCACTTGAGGTACAGTATTCGTACCCATCTCACCCTGTCGGACGCTGTGAGGGCAAGAAAATATGTGCCAGACTGGACGTCAGATCCGGGAGTATACGTACACATATGCGACCCGGCGGAATACTGCCCCTCGTGTACCACGGCCAGGGGCTGGCCGAGCACATTGTAGAGCCGCACGGATATGGTCGTTTCTTCGAGTGTTCTGAACACGATGGTTGCAGTCGCTGAACGGGAGGGCGAAGCGGGTCCAAATGGTGTCGGATACAGCGCTTCGATGTCGATGATCAACGGTGTGTTCTGCTCATCTGCTGCGCCTGCATCGGCAGTCGCGGATCCTGTCGAATCCGCCTGCGCCAGGAATTCGGCTTCCTTGCGGGCGCCATTCGGAGTCTTCCACATGGAAAATGGCATCATCCGTTGTGCGTACGCCGTCGCCCCCGGTTCTGCCAGGAACAGGAGTACAGCGCACAACGTCCAGCCGATGCGGCTCATCGCGCTATAACCGGGCATACGAGCCGGATCAGTAGTTCTGGACATAGGTGCCATAGATGGAGGATCCGATGCGGATGAAGGTGTAGATGTCTGTTTTATTCGCCGTCTGCACAGGCGCGCGCATGTACGGCCATCGCACTGCCGAGGGCCAGGTGATGGCGTAATTGCCGGTGCTGGTAATCGCAACAACGATGGTTTTGCCATCCAACGTCGACGGGAAGGTGTACGTGGTATTCGACGACACGGTATCGGCAAAAACTTCGGCATCCGTCCAGTCGATGCTGGTGGACATGAGCCCGTGTGTCGGCCGTATTGTGAGCCGTTCATTGGCGTCGAGCGAATCGCTCAGCGCCTCGAGTGTGACGGCCTGACGCGGGATGCGATCGAGCGAATCCGCTAACTCCGCCCGCGGCGTGTACTGCCGCGTGTTTGCATCGAGCGAATCGCGCAGCGCGGTGGCTGTCATTCCCTGCTGGCGCGGAAGCGTGTTGAGCGAATCGCTGAGCTGCGAGAGGCGCGTGTACTGCCGCGTGTTTGCATCGAGCGAATCGCGTAGCGCGGTGGCTGTCATTCCCTGCTGACGCGGAAGTGTGTTGAGTGAATCGCTGAGCTGTGCAGCACTGATCCCCTGCTGGCGCGGAATCGTGTTGAGCGAATCGCTGAGCTGCGCGAGCCGTGTGTACTGCCGCGTGTTGGCATCGAGCGAATCACGCAGAGCCGCAGCCGTCATCCCCTGCTGACGCGGAATCGTGTTGAGCGAATCGCTGAGCTGCGAGAGCCGTGTGTACTGCCGCGTGTTTGCATCGAGGGAATCACGCAGCGCCGCAGCCGTCATTCCCTGCTGGCGCGGAATCGTGTTGAGCGAATCGCTGAGCTGCGCGAGCCGTGTGTACTGCCGCGTGTTTGCATCGAGCGAATCGCGCAGCGCGGTGGCTGTCATTCCCTGCTGACGCGGAAGCGTGTTGAGTGAATCGCTGAGCTGTGCAACACTGATTCCCTGCTGACGCGGAATCGTGTTGAGTGAATCGCTGAGCTGCGAGATCCGTGTGTACTGCCGCGTGTTTGCATCGAGCGAATCGCGCAGAGCGGCAGCCGTCATTCCCTGCTGACGCGGAAGTGAGTTGAGTGAATCGCTGAGCTGTGCGACACTGATTCCCTGCTGACGCGGAAGCGTGTTGAGCGAATCGCTGAGCTGCGAGATCCGTGTGTACTGCCGCGTGTTTGCATCGAGGGAATCACGCAGAGCGGCAGCCGTCATTCCCTGCTGGCGCGGAAGTGTGTTGAGTGAATCGCTGAGCTGCGAGAGCCGCGTGTATTGACGAGAGTTTGTATCGAGCGTGTCGCGCAATGCGACGAGCGTCCGCGCTTCAAGCTGGGCAATCGAGTCACTGATGATCTGCTCCGACCCGGCGGCGGCGGCCGCGAAACGTGTATCGACATACCCCTTGGTTGTGGCGCTGAGACTGTCGGCGCCAAAGCTCGACCGAAGACGGATACCGCCGTTGAACCGCGCACCGCCATCCACTTGCAGCGTCGAGTCCGTCGCAATGGGCGCACAGCCAAGTGAATACTTCTGCGTCATGCCGTCCATCACGAAGCGGGCGCTGCGTGCCTGAAGGTCAATCGCCTTGGGCCGCCAATAGTCGTTTGTGGCTCCGATGCTGCCGAGCACGAGGGCGTCGCTGGAATTGAGCATCAGAAGCTGCATGAACGACTGCGTCCCCTTGCCGTACAAAATCGGGTAATTGTTCTGGTTATGCTGAAGGGACGAATTCCCGAGCAGTTTCAACGATCCACCGACATAGGTGCCCGATGTGTCGTTATCCGCGTCCAGTGCAAGCCAGGGGCCTGGTTGTTTGGGACCATTCAAGACAAAATACTCCGATTCCCAGGACATCAGGCGGTTGTGTCCGGTCTGCCTGTCTCCGAGTGAATACAACCAGCGATGCGGCGTGCCGTCGATGCCTGTGGAATTCAGATGGAATTCCGTGAGCCACGCCCCCTGGTAAAACTGCGACTCGAAATGGAGACCGATACTCGGTTCTCCCAGATCTTCGCGATTCAGATTATACCCAAATCCCATCGTCTGATTCGTGTACGTCGGATGCGTCTGAGTTCCGTTCGAAAACTGTGTGTGCATGAGACTGATGCCCCACAGCGCGTTTGTCGATCCGTTCAACCGCGCGCGAAACGGCATCACGTGGTTGTCCGCGGGAATACCGCTGGCAGGGAAAAACCACAGAGGCGCTTCGAAGCGGTTCTCTTCGGTCCACACATTCGCCCTGTCGCGCCAACCGACCTTCGACGTGTCGATTTGCGCCAGCACCGGTGGCGGAAGGAATAAAATCAGTGAAAAAACGAGAAAAAAGCTGAATCGTACAGCGAGTCGCGGATGAATCGGGGGGAGGTTCATGTTTTGCTCGTACGAAAGATTGCGGCGATCGCACGGTAATAGTTGGAAGGTGCTTGATTGTACGGGTTGTACACGTCGCGGAGGCGACTTCGTGTACTATGAAACCAGTACATAAAACAGGCCAGAGGAGAAAACGGCCTGAGTGCTTAAAAATACGACATTTAGAGGTCACATTTTGTTACATCTGCAAAAATTGGCAAGTATTTCATCCCAGAATTCACGTATGGTTTCCCGCGGGAGCGTCACCATCCCCCGCTCTCTGCATCAAAAACGCCTTGATAGAATGTACGTAGAATGGAAGGCCTCCCTTCCGTTCTCCACATGTGAAACGCCCACCACGCTTCTCGTCTGTTAAAGGCGACAGGCAGGTCGCCCGACCACGGCGCGGAACGATTGTACCAGGGTGCGGAGTAGGGGCGATCGGCCGATCGCCCGTACAACCACGACGCGGAACCATGTGACCACCGCGCGGAACCATGTGACCACCGCGCGGAACCGTGTGACCACCGCGCGGAACCATGTGACCACCGCGCGGAACCATGTGACCACCGCGCGGAACGAACGTACCAGGGTGCGGAGTAGGGGCGATCGGCCGAACGCCCCTACAACCCCGTCGCGGAACCGTGTGACCACCGCGCGGAACGCTTGTTACAGGGGGCGG
>JACRFB010000069.1 GCA_016218045.1 Ignavibacteriota bacterium | reverse complement strand
TCAGGTTGCCGAGATAACCGGGCCACGCGGCGCCGCGCGCACCGACGCGGTCGTTGGCGGCATTAAATGCCTGCCAGCCCTGCATGTTGACGCGGATGCGGACGGCAATGCTGTCGGCGCCGGTGTTCCAGGGCTTCCAGTTCTGAAGCTGCTTCGCGCCTGATCCGTTCACAAATTCCATCGGAAGGACGATGGGACTCGTGCCGGTGATAAGGACGCGATTGCCGTCGGGGAGGATGTCGTTTTCCCAGCCCTTGTGTTCGTTGTCACCCGTCGCGCTCACCGCGTTGGTGAAGAACTTGTACTGGATCGTGTCGTTTGCGGGGAAGTCGTACGTTCCTGTCCACAAATCGCCGCCGATGTTTGTCAGTGTGATCCCGGTGGAGCCGTTCCACTGGAGTGGCGGCGTGTCGCCGCGCACCTGCACGACTGCCTTGTCCGGATGCAGCGTGTCGGGCACGGTCGACGTGTTTACCAGGAACGTCACCTTCACAGTGGTCTGCGCACTGGCCACGCCAACAAGCGCGAGCAGCAATGCCGCAAACACAAACAATTTTCGCATGATGAACCTCCGGTTGGTGAATGGATGATTGTCTATCGAGTGAATCAGAGAATGTGATGCTGTGGCTTTCTTCTCGTGAAACGGTAAACCGCAAACGGCAACAGGGAAAAAGGGAAACTAAGAATGGGAGTTGGCACGGCCACTTTTTGGAATCTAGCTCCTAACTCCCAACTCCTACTTCCTTTCCTAGAACACCACCCCCATGGTGAGCGTCTGCACGTTTTTGAAAAGTCCGAACTCCTGATAGGTGTAGTCGACCGAGGCGGCGACGGTGCCGAATATCGGATAGGATACTCCGATACCTGCGGTGAAGCCCTCCTCCGTGTCGGTCAAGAACAGCGACTTGTACCCGGCGCGCAGGAAGAGGATGTCCTTGAACGCCAGTTCCGCGCCCGCGTTGACCGATCCGTCGTTGTCGTTGGGACGAATGGCATCGGCGGCGACGGACAGCGAGACGAAGTCGTTTTTCATCGCCTGATACGCGACCCCGACGCGGAAGAACAGGGGCAATTCCCACGAATCGGTCTTCAGATTCGCCACGATGGTTTGGTTGTTGCCGTTGTTTTCGGGATCGAGATCGATGCGGCGCGTGAGATCCTTGCCGTCGAGCTGCATGTCGGTGCCGAAATTCGAGAGGCTCATGCCCAGGCGCATACCGTCGAAGGGTGTGATGAACAGCAAGCCTACATCAAAGGCGATGGCCGTGGCCGATTCGTTCCAGATACGCTGGGTGATGTACTTGAATGATCCGCCGATGGAGAAACGGTCGGTGAGGTTCCGCGCGTACGAGAGCCCGAAGGCGATGTCGTGTGCCGTCCAGATCTCGCCGGTGCCTTCGGGCGCAGCGACGGTGGTTACGATGTCCTGTCCGTAATCGAGCTGTGTCAGGTGCACGGCGAACGCGTTGTCGGCGTCGAGCGCGATCTGCAGACCGACCCAGTTGAAGTCGGTGCCGACCAGCCAGTCGGTATGCGCCGCCATGAGCTGGCTCGTGCCCGGACGTGAAAGCGCGCCGGGATTCCAATACGCGGACGAGACGTCCGACCCCAGCGCCGTGAACGCGCCGCCCATGGCTGCCGCGCGCGGTCCGACGCCGATACCGAGAAACTGCGCCGCGGTGGTGCCGACCTTCGACTGGCCGGGCGCCTGCGCGAGTGCGACGAGGATGAGGGCGAAGACTAGTGCTGTGTTTCGTGTCGTGTTCATCGTGTCCTCCGCCGCTTACTTGATGATCGCGATCTTGCCGGATTTTGTTCCGGCGGGTGATTCGAGCACGTAGAAATACACGCCGTAGGCGATGTCGAGATTCTCCTTCGACTTGACGTTCCAGGAGACGGTGCCGTCGTTGATCTCGCTGTCGTGACGCAGCGTGATGACATGGTCGCCGCGCGAGGTGAAGATGTTGATCACCGCGCGAGCGGGCACATGGATGAAGTCGATTTTCCGCTCACCGCGGCCCGTCGTGATTCCGGGCGGCAGAGGAGACTCGTGTGTCGTGGCCGAGATGTACGGATTTGGCACGACCTTCACCATCGAGAGATCGGAGCGCGCCTTGGCCTCGTCAACCTTGGGCAGCGACGGCGTGAATCGGTACACGTCGCCCGCCCTGTACGGCTTTGATGTGACAAGCGATAGCTTGTCCCCATCGGTGAACGTAAAGACGGTGCCGGGCGGATCGGTGGGCCGGTTCACAAACGACATTGTCCATGTAAAGATGGGCTTCCCGTTTTGGTCGGGATCGAAGATCGACAGTTCATCGGTCGAAGACAGCTTCTGGTTTCCGTCGGTGTCGGTGAGGATGAAGGGACTCTTGCGCTTCTCCGTGATGTTGTACACTGAGAAATTCACCGGCACGGCGGGAGCGCCGTACAGAGCGGCCGAGGTGTCGCTTACGTTTGCGGTGAAACGGATCTCATAATCCGACGGATACCGTGTGCCCTTCAGTGTGTCGCCCGGTGCGAGCAGAATGTTGGTGGTCGCGAAGGTGTACAGCATGCTCTTCGCGCCCGTGTTCCAACCGGACAGACTGTCGATCAGCCGGATCTGCCAGTCGTTGGTGAACACAAGCTGCAGGCCGTCGAATATGTCGGCGTCGAGCGCCTCGGGTATCCACGGACTGTTCTTGATGTAGGGGCTTTTGGCGACGGGGAAGTATGTGTACAGGATCTCGTACTCGCCGCTCATCGCTCCCGCCCCAGCGGGCCGGATGTCGCCGCGGCGCGTATCGAGGCGGTACCGCGAGGGATCCACCTGTCCGGCGCTGTTTTTCACCAGCACGCCCGAGGCGTCGAGGTTCGAATGCGGCAGCTTTATCGGCAGCGTGTCCTTCACGGAAAAACGATAACTCTGCTGCGTGAGATTGCGCACGCTGTATGTGGCCGTGATCTGCGGCATCTCCGCGATGTCGTTGCCGTCGGTTTTTCCGTTGATGTCGTTGTCCACGCCGTCGCGCGAAATGTCGGTGAAGGTGATCTCATACGTGTTCGCCTGCAGCGCCATCGGGTCGAGACTCTGATACGCGATGCCTCCCGTTGCGAAACTGCTGACCGGCGCGATGTCGGTTCGCGCCTGCGGCCCGCTGAATCCGGCCACGGGAGCGTTCGGCACCACACGCACGGTGTTGATGTCGAGTTCCGGATCACCGGTCGCGGTAAGCCGCACGCGTTTCGAATTCTCGGCGGGGAAAATGTCGGTGCGCTCGTTGCCGCGGTCGTACGCCACAACGGCGTAGTAATACGTGCGGCCGTTCTCGACATCGTGGTCGGTGTATTCGTGCACGAGTCCTGAATTCGAACCGAGATTGAAGGAGCGCCCGCTCACGGTTTCGAACAGTTCGCGGCTGGCGCGGAAGTAGCCGCGTACGCTGTCGATCAGATCGTACTGCGCTATGGGCTTGAAACCCACGATGGTGCCGTCGGCATCACTTACGCGGGCCGCGTCGAGGAAGTTCGGATCGGTGGCCTTGTAGATCTTGTAACCCTGGAAGTCGTATTCGCGCAGCACCGGATCGTAGGAACGTTCGGCGGTACGGTCCCAGTACAGTGTCACGGAACGATCGCCGGGAACGGCGCGCAGCGTGGGTTTGTCGGGTGCGACAGGGAAGCGGTAGTTGCTGTTGTAAATTTTCTGCACGGTGCTGCGGTGTTTGAGGAGGTCCGCGATGTCGCTCTCGAACCCTCCGTCGCCACCACCGTACACGAGCGCGAGCGAGAAGCGTTCGGTGCGGCCCGCGAGCAGCGGGAAGTAGCCGCTGCCGTAGATGAAGTCGCCGTCCTCGCCGCGCTGCGGCCTGTTGTTGACGATCGATTTCGGCACGTCAAAGAAACCGGGGGCGAGACGTTTCCACAGATCCTCGTCGTCGCCCAATGTGATGTCGCCCGCGGGCGTGAAATACTGGAAACTCGTGAGGCCGATCTGGTCGGATTCGTCGACGTCGGTCTTGTCGATGTTCGGTTCGCCGGGCAGGCCCGTGTCGTTGCCGAAGGAATCGTAGCCCGAGGTCGGCACGCCGTCGCGCTCGCCCGCGTCGTTGGTCGCCGCGGCGCCGTCTCGGCCGAGGTCGTCGAAGTCGATGTTCCAGTCCTGATCGTTGTCGATGCGGTCGTCACGGCGCTCGTCGATCATGCGGTCGGCTCCGCCCGCACCCGCATAGTCGGTGTAGCGTACGGGCCGCAGCAGATCAATCAGCGTGTTGCCCTGCGTGTCGCGCTTGAACTGACGGTAGTGCAGGAAGTAATTCTCGTCGATGATCCCGTCGAGATCGTTGTCGACGCCGTCGTACGCGTTCGGATTCACGATCTGGTTTCCCTGCTGATCGCGGATGATGTTTCCTTCCGTCAATACCGTTGTTCCGGGTACGATGTCGATAACCGCTCCACGGGTCTGAATACTCGTCGGTGTCGCGCCGAGTGTCTGCACTGTGCGCGTGTAATCGTTCCCGATCACCACGATGCGGTCGCCCGGTCGTATCAGTGTCGAGTCGAACGAGGCCGAGGTGAAGTACGGCGATGCCGCGGTGAATCCCGCGTCGTTGTCGTTGTCGATGCCGTCGAAGGCGTTGCCCGGACTCTCGAGGAAGGCATACCCGACGAGGCCGACGGGACCGATCCAACTCGGATTGCGGCGGTTGTTGTCGGGGAAATCACCCGTGTATGTGAGATCGAGATTGATGTCGAAGAACGAAAAATCGTCGTCGTATTCCTGTGGCGAATTGTCGTTGCCGGTCACACCCACGTAGGTGCCCACAAGCATGCCGAACACGGCCCGCGTGTAATCGGTGGTGCCGGTGTTCTTGATCTCGTAGAGCCAGAACATGTTGTCCTGCGCGAGGAATTGCGCCCACTGCATCGATCGCACGGTGACGTCGAGCCCGAGTCCGTTCCGCGCGGGATTGCGGCTGTCGGGCTTGAACGCCACACCCAGCGAATTGTTGCCCGCGACGTTGAAGCGCTCGTCATTGTTGTCGTCCATCACGAAATAGGTCTCTTCGTCGGCGCTCGATGTTTTGCCGAAGTAGCCATTCCAGGATCCGCGCCAGCCCGGATCGTTGGCGTCCTGCAGCTTGTCGGGCCAGAAGACGGGCCATGTGGCGGCGTTGGTGTACAGCGCGATTCCCTGCTGCGCGCTGTTGAAGTAACCGGCGACGGGTTCGAGCGTCCATGCCTTGCCCGACGGAGCTTCGTCACGCCTGCGCGTGGGCCTGTCCACCGGCGCGGTGATGGTGCTGTGGAAGGTCTTGCCTCCGGAGACGACCTCGGCACCGATAAAGGGACTCACGTCTCCGAGAAAGCCGTTGTTGTCCTGTATCCACGCGCCGCGCGGACCGCCGGTGCCGGGCTGTCCGATGACACCCCAGTTGCCGTACACGGTCTTGACGCGGTTGCCCGACATCACGTTCGAACGGCGGTATTCACGCCCGCTCTGCGCGAAACTCTGCGCCGCTGAGGCGGCGAGGAGGACCAGTGCGAAAAGAATGATTCGTCGTGTCATGGTTCCTCCGCCTTAAAATTCGATGGTCGCGCCGATTTCGATGCGGCGGGGTTCGGAGTAGTATGTGGAACGATTGAAATACTCGTCGATGGTGTTCACGTATTCGGGCGTGTTCTGTTGTTTGATGCGTTCGAGATCGGTCGTGTATCCCGCGCGTCCCGTGTCGTCGAACACGTCCATCTCATTCAGCGTGTCGAAGAGGTTGAAGATGCGCAGGAACAGATTGAGCGTGGCGAAGCCGAGTCCGAAGTTCTTGTACAGGCGCAGATCGGCGTTCAGCGACGAGGGCTTGGTCTGGCTGTTGACGATCAGCGAGGTGATGTCCTCCGCGCGCCGGGGCGTGTATGGCTGGCCGCTGCCGTACTGGAAAATGAGGCTGCCGCCGTAGGACGAGGCGTTGTAGGACACCGTGCCGTTAATGGTGTGGCGCTGATCCCAGCCGAGCGGTGTGAGCTGCACTTCGGGCAGATCACCGCGGGCCGCCGCCTGCTGCGCCGAGTATGGATCGGAGGATGTGCCGCGCGCGATCTGGAACGTGTAATCGAGAGTCGCGGCGAGTCCGTCCATGAAACGTTTCTGCAGGGACAGCACGATGCCGCGTGTGAACGCGAAGTCGCTGTTCACGATGCGCGAGTATGTGGCCGATCCGCCGAAAATGGTGATCTGCTCGGCGCGCGTGCCAGCGAGGTCGCGCGTGTCGCGGATGTACGCGGTCACGTCCATCGAGATGTCGTCGCTGAGCTGCTGCTGCAGGCCGATCTCGGCGTTGACGGTCCGCTCGGGTTTGAGATCCGCATTGCCGACTGTGCCCTGATTGCCGGTGCCGGTTCCGAGTTTGAAGAAGGGATTCGTGTACAGATATTCGAAGCGCGGGATCTGGAAGAAATGTCCGTAGGAGAAATGCAGCACGCCGCGGTCGGTGATGGGGAAGGCCGCGCCGAAGCGGGGACTGAATTGCCACTTCGCCGTTGTGTTCGTGTACCAGTAGGCCTGACGTTCGGCCAGTGTCACCTCGGTCTCGTTCGCGTCCTGCACGCCGTTGTTGTTGGTGTCGTGGAAACGATTTGAGGGCTTGATGGGATTGTAAATGGACGGGTCGGACGGATCGGAGAGTATCTGCCCGGCAGGATCGAAGTAGTCGAAACGCACACCGAGGTTGATGATCAGATTGTCGAATTCCATCTTGTCCTGCACGTACGCGGCGTACTCGCGCGGCGTGCGCGTGTACTGGTCGTGATAGATCGTGCTCACGTCGAGCACGCGCGTGCGTATGTAGGGGGAATCGGTCAGCAGGTTGATCTCGGTCTGATCGGCCGCCGGACGCAGTGTGATGTCGTCATACGCCAGCTCGTGCGAACTGAACTGCAGGCCGCCCTTGACGAGATGCTGCTGCGTGATCTGGCTCGTGAAGTCGGCCTTGCCCACGAGAGTGGTGGTCGTGCGCTGGAAGTGCCGCATGTCGGTGCCGCCGGTCGAGAAACTGTACGGCGTGACCTGCAGCAGCAGGTTCGGATGCACGTAGCGCGGATCGTTCATGTCCTCGTACACGTACGAACGGAAATCTTTCTTGAAGAGCGACAGCCCCACGGTATAAAAGGTGCTGTTCGAGAGCACATGTGTGGCCTGTGCGAGATGTGTCTGCCCGAGCCGGTGATTTGTGGGCGCGCCCATGGGATTGAGAACGTAGAACGAGTTGAAGTCCTTGTACGTCACATCATCGTGGATGTACTGGTACCACAGTTTCACACCTTCGAACACGCGGAAGGAGAGTTTGCCCTGCGCGTAGAATTTTTCGCTGCCGTTCATTTCCACCACCGAGCCGTCGCCGCGTCCCGCAGCGCCGTCGCGGTTGCGGATGAAGTTGCCCGCGCTGTCGATGAGCGCGATGTTGTTCGGCGTGAAGACGTTGTAGCCCTTCAGCCAGCCTCCGAATTTGATGGCGCGCGCGTTGAGCATGAAGAACACACGGTCGCTGAGCACCGGCCCGCTCAGACTCCCCTCGAAGTTCCGTATGGCCACGGGATCGAATTTCTCGAGTCCGCGGAAGATGGAGGTGTTCGATGTCGCGTAATCGCCGATGTAGCTGCCGAGACTGCCGCGGAAGCGGTTGTCGCCGTCCTTTGTGGCGATGTTCACGATGCCGGACAGCGCCTGCCCGTATTCGGCATTAAAGGCGCCGCTCACCATCTGCAGCTCCTGCACCTGGTTTTTATTGACCTCGACCACGGTGCCGCCGTCGTACACGTCGGTGACGGGCACGCCGTCGATCCAATACGAGATCTCGCCCTGTCGACCGCCGCGGAGATGTCCGTCGACGTACCCGGCCTGCAGACTGAGTACTTCACTGACCTCGGTCACGGGCAGCGCATCGATCTCGTCGCTGCCCACGACGGCGGTGCTCGCGGTGAGGTCGCGCTGTACCGTCGGTCTTTCGGCGGTGACAACAACCTCATCCTTGAGTTCCACGACGGATTCGCCGATCTGAATATTGATACGCGCGGTGAGGTCGATGTTGACCTTCACGTTTTTTGTGAGCACCGGCGCGTAGCCGATGGACGAGGCGCGCAACTCGTACGTGCCAGGCGGCACGTTCAGGATGGTGTAGTCGCCGTCGAGATTTGTGGCGGCGCCGAGCGTGGTGCCCACGATCACGATGTTGACGCCTGGCACACCTTCGCCGGTTTTTGCGTCCGTGACCTTGCCTGCGATTTTGCCGGTCGGACCGGCGGTTGCCGCAAGCGGCGCGAGAAGGAGGAGGAAGAAGAACAGTCGCAAGGGTGTCATGGCCTATGCCCGTGCTGTTTCGTGGACGTGATGAGTGGTCTCGTGCTGCCGCGCGCGCTGTGTGGTGCGGCGCACGACAAGTTCCGGGGTGAAGGTGCGGTGGGCGATATCGAGCTGCGGATGATCGAGGCGCTCGAAGAGGCGCTGTGTGGCGAGGGAGCCCAGCGTGGCGATGGGCTGCCGCATCGTGGTGATGCCGTAGTATTGTGAGAGCTCGATGTCGTCGAAGCCCACGAGCGACATGTCGCCCGGACACGAGAGCCCGCGCTCCTGCAGGGCGTGCAGAGCCCCGATGGCCTGAATGTCGCTGGCGATGAACATGGCGGTGGGGCGTTTTTCCGGCGGACCATCGAGGATGCGCATCATGATGTCGTAGCCGGCTTCCTTCGTGAAGCCGTCATTGACATCGTCCGCATTGGGGTAGTGAATACCGAGGTCTTCGGCGTTGTAGGCGGACAGTGCGGCCCTGTATCCCTTCGAGCGTTCGATGCTCGGAATCGTGTCGGCGTAGCCGGTCATCATCGCGATGCGGCGGTGCCCGATCGTGAGCAGATGTTCCGTCGCGAGGCGCGCGCCCTCGGAATTCTCGACGCTGAACGAATCGAAGTCGCCATGGCGCCGGTCGAGCATGATGAGCGGGAAATTCTCGGGCATGTTTGCACGCGAGAAACCCGCGGGCGGATCGAGCGAGGCCAGCAGGATGCCGTCGGCATGGCCGACGCGCAGCGAGCGGTGCATATAGCCCTCGATCTGTTTCGGGTGATTGACGCCGTAGAGCAGGAGGTCGTAGTCCTCCTGAAATAGCATGTCCTGTATGCCGCGCAGCATCTCGACAAAGAAATAGTTCGTGATGTACGGCATGATCACCGTGATCGTCCTGCTTTTTTTCCGCGCAAGCCGCTGCGCCGAGGCGTTCGGACGATAGTCGAGTTCGGCCGCTATCGCGAGTACATGCGCGCGCGTATTCGGACTCACCGAAGGATGGTTGTTGAGGACGCGGGACACAGTACCGACCCCGACACCCGCAGCTTTTGCTATGTCATAAATGGTAACGCTCACGTCGTCTCCGCTGAATGCGTTCGACAGGATTGTTTCGGAGGTGCGTGATACTTAGGGCTTGGAAGCTTGGAAGCGTTTCCAAATGTATAACGGAAACTGCGGTTTGTCAAGTCCCCGACATGCTTTTTTCACCATAACCCAATTTCAGATAAGAAGTTACGGCATATAGTATTTTACAAAACGCTTGAATCGCCTCCCGCGATTCTGTTGTAGATACAGCGGTTATCAGTTTTGGTTACACGTTGCCACGTGACACGTTTCACGTAGCAAAGTAGCAAAGTAGCAATGTAGCAATGTAGCAATGTGGCAAAGTAGCAATGTGGCAAAGTAGCAATGTGGCAAAGTAGCAATGTGGCAAAGTAGCAATGTGGCAAAGTAGCAGGTGAAAGCGGGGATGTACTAGCTACGATTAGACCTGACAGACGGTAGGTTGGTCTGTCTTATTCGAAGACTCAAAAGATGTTGGTAATGTATCGAGGAGTTTTTCTTTTGCAAGCGGTATGGAATCGAGAAAGGTCTGCATCGGCGTCTTGCC
>JACRFB010000068.1 GCA_016218045.1 Ignavibacteriota bacterium | reverse complement strand
GGGGTGGCTGTTGGGCGTAGTGCCGTTCCCGCGGGGGTGGACGGATGGGAAGGTTGAACACGATTCAACGGGTCGATGGAATTCGGGAACAAATGTTTTTCTCACTGCGTATAAAGTCCGGATTGTTTAGGGAGGACGAGATGGATCATCAACGTATCACGGAACAAATCATCGGGTGCGCAATAGCCGTGCACCGCGCGCTCGGCCCCGGCCTGCTGGAGTCGACGTATGCTCATTGCCTCGCACATGAATTCCGGAAACACCATCTCGTCTTCGAGACTGAACGGATTGTACCGGTGTATTATGACGGCATCCATCTTGATTGCGGATACAGGATGGATTTTCTCGTGGAACAGACAGTGGTGCTCGAAGTCAAGTCCATGGAAAAGATTCTGCCACTTCACCAGGCCCAGGTACTCACATATATGCGACTCGGTTGCTGGCCTGTCGGCCTCCTCATCAATTTCAATGTCGAGATTTTAAAAATTGGAATCCGCCGGCTCTATCTCAGTCCACGGTATCTGAATCCGTATTCCTGAAATAAACCTCCGTTCCCTCCGTTCCTCCTGTAAACCAGCACCCACCACCACCACCGCGGGAACGGCACTACGCCCAACAGCCATCCTAGCCGCGCGTAAAAAAAAACCTCCGTTCCCTCCGTTCCTCCTGTAAACCAGCACCCACCACCACCACCGCGGGAACGGCACTACGCCCAATAACCACTCCTAGCCGCGCGTTATAAAAACCTCCGTTCCCTCCGTTCCTCCTGTAAACCAGCACCCACCACCACCACCACGGGAACGGCACTACGCCCAACAGCCACTCCTAGCCGCGCGTTAAAAAAAACCTCCGTTCCCTCCGTTCCTCCTGTAAACCAGCACCCACCACCATCCCCGCGGGAACGGCACAACGCCCAACAGCCACTCCAAGCCGCGCGTTAAAAAAACCTCCGTTCCCTCCGTTCCTCCTGTGTGCTTTTCTCCCGTTCCTCCACTCCTGTAAACCCCACTACAACGGAATGTTCCCGTGTTTTTTCTTGGGATTCGTGTCGACCTTGGTCTCGAGGATTTCGAGGGCGCGGATGAGTTTGGCGCGTGTGTCGCGCGGGAGGATGACGTCGTCGATGTAGCCGCGTTCGGCGGCGACAAAGGGCGTGGCAAATTTTTCGCGGTACTCCTCTATCTTCTGCGCGAGCGCGTCGGCCGGAGAATCGGATGCGGCGATCTCTTTTTTGAAGATGATCTCGACCGCGCCCTGCGGGCCCATGACGGCGATCTCGGCGCTGGGCCACGCGAAGTTGAAGTCGCCGCGGATGTGTTTCGAGTTCATCACGTCGTACGCCCCGCCGTAGGCCTTGCGGGTGATGACGGTGACACGAGGCACGGTGGCCTCGGCGAAGGCGTAGAGCAGTTTCGCGCCGTGGCGTATGATGCCGCGCCATTCCTGATCGGTGCCCGGGAGAAAGCCCGGCACGTCCTCGAACACCACGAGCGGTATGTTGAAGCAGTCGCAGAAACGCACAAAACGCGCGGCCTTCACCGACGCGTCGATGTCGAGCACCCCCGCGAGCACGGCGGGTTGATTGGCCACGATGCCGACCGGACGCCCCTCGAGCCGCGCGAAACCGACGAGGATATTGCCCGCGTAGTGCTCGTGCACTTCCATGAAGTCGCCGTCGTCGACCACACGCAGGATCACGTCCTTCATGTCGTAGGGTTTGTTCGGATTGTCGGGAATGACTGTGTCGAGCTCCGGCACCACGCGCTCGCGGCCTCCGAGGTAGGGCGCGCGGGGCGCGTCCTCGGCGTTGTTCTGCGGGAGGAAACTCAAGAGGCGGCGGATTTCGAGCAGCGTCTTCACCTCGTTTTCATGGACAAAATGCGACACGCCGCTCTTCGACGCGTGGGCCATCGCGCCGCCGAGATCCTCGCTCGAAACGTTCTCGTGTGTGACCGTCTTCACGACGTTGGGTCCGGTGACAAACATGTAGCTTGTCTGATCCACCATAAACACGAAGTCGGTGATGGCCGGCGAATACACGGCGCCGCCCGCGCAGGGTCCCATGATGGCACTGATCTGCGGCACTACGCCCGAAGCGAGCGTGTTGCGGAGGAAGATGTCGGCGTAGCCGCCCAGACTCACGACCCCCTCCTGTATGCGCGCTCCGCCGCTGTCGTTGAGCCCGATCACAGGCGCGCCGACCTTCATCGCCATGTCCATGATCTTGCAGATTTTTTCGGCGTGAGTTTCCGACAGTGATCCGCCGAACACTGTGAAGTCCTGACTGAAGACAAACACCAGGCGGCCGTCCACCGTGCCGCTGCCCGTCACTACACCGTCGCCGAGGAAGTGCTGCTTGTGCAGACCGAAGTCGTGCGAGCGGTGCACCTTGAACATGTCGATTTCCTCGAAGCTCCCGGGATCGAGCAATATCTCTATCCGTTCACGCGCGGTGAATTTGCCCTTCTCGTGCTGGGCCTTGATGCGATCCTTGCCGCCGCCCAGTTGGGCCTTCGCGCGCATTTCTTCAAGCTGGGTGGTGTTTTTTTCGGACATCGGTCGATTGGAGTTAGGAGCTTGGAGTTAGGAATTAGGAGTTGTGATGGGGATGTGGGGAATAAGGACAATGTACACGGGACAGAAAATACTTGTGAACGGTGGTGATAGGGACAGCGAGATCAACAAGCTTCGGAATTCTGAATTCTGGATTCTGGCTTCTGAATTCTGGCTTCTGCCTATTGTATTCTGGCCGCTGAATTTTTGTCCTGTACGGCGGCGAGTTCGCGGTCGAAGCTGCCAAAGGCATCACGGATGTCGTCGAGGGCGCGTTGCGCGGTGTCGGCATCGGCAAGCAGCTCGTCGATCTGCGCGGTGACGCCTGCCGGATCGGCCATGGTTGTCGCCTGCTCGAGGAGGAGCCGCATCAGATCTTCCAGTGCCTCGATGTGCGCGCCAAGCAGTTCCTGATTCTTCCGCGCTATGCGCAGCTTCTCGATGCGCTTCTCGATAATATCACGCTGGCGCTGTTTCACGCGACGTAATTCCTCGTCGGCGCCTGCAAGCTCGGCGTCGAGTGACACAAGTCGCGCAGCGAGTTCGTCCTCACCCCCGGCCTCGAGCACGCGCCGGTAACTGTCGCGCGCGGCCAGCATCGAGGCGAAACGTGCAAGCGCGGTGTCGAGATTCGACTCGGTGCGTTCGAAGAGCGCGCGCTCGGTCTCGCCCGCGCCCGCAATGGTGGCGCGTATGCGTCCCGCAAGCGCGGCCATCTGATCGAAACGCGTCTGGTTCGCGGGATGCAGCGATTCGCGCGTCTTGCGCAACGCCGCCTCGCTGTCGATGCGGCGGTGTTTGTCGGCACGACGCTGCACCGAGGCGCGGAAGGGCGGCAGCATCGGCGCGCCAAGCAGCCACACGGCCTCGGCGGCCGCGCCCGCGAGCAGCAGTACCGGACTCATCAGCAGCAGCGAGAATATCGCCACGCCCGACATCACCACGATGTTGACTTGTGACGTGAGGGCGGCTTTTATGTACGACACGTATGATCCCATGGCGATGGCGCTTGCAACAGTGAAATGACAGTAATATGGAATATAGAAAACGCGGCGCAGGGGTCAAACGCGCGCACTGGCACACATCGTTAAACCGCGACACAGGGGACGTGTCTTATTCATCGTATTCGCACGACTCGACACTCTGGAGACCCCACCATGACACGACTCATTCTTTCCCTACTCATCTCGCTTCTCGCCCTGGGCGGGATGTCGACTGCGCAGCCCGGACGACGCGGCGACGGTCGCGAACGACTCAAACTCACCGAGGCGCAGGAGAAACAGATGAAGGAGATCCGCGCCACAACGCAGACCGCTCTCATCGACCTGCGCGCCACGGTCGCAAAAAAACGCATCGAACTCCGCGGCATCATGGACAACGACATGCCCGACCGCGCTGCCGCGGAACGGCTGATGAAGGACATCTCGGATGCGCAGTTGCGCATGAAAATGCAACTGCTCGACACCGACCTCAGCGTACGGAAACTTCTGACACCGGAACAGCGGGAGATCTACAAGGACCTCAAGCGCGAACGCCGCGAGATGGCTGCTGAAAAACGCGGCGGACACGGACGCGGCGCACGTGGAGACTGCCGTCGTGGTCCGGGCGGACCAGGCGGACCAGGCGCACCGGGTGAACCGGGCGGTCCGGGTGGACCGACTGCTCCCGACGATCCTGGAGCCGAGTGATCCACTCCCCTGCTCCATACACTGCATGAAACAACGAGCGCCCCGCGGGGCGCTCGTTCTGTGTCAGGACAGCGGGCCGCCTATGGGCTGCATGTACAGGTCTTCGACCAGCACACCCGCGGGAAGTTCGAGCGTGTGCCACACCGCTTCGGCAACATCGGCGGAGGCCATCATACGATGTCCGTGTTTTTCGAGCACACGCGCGGGCCAAATTTCCGTGCCTGTCGCGCCGGGGAAAATGCTCACGATTCGCACGCCACTTTTACGCACCTCGTGACGGAGGCAATCCGTCAACGCCTTGAGCCCGGCCTTCGAGGCGCTGTAGAGTGAGCTGTCGGAGAACACATCACGCGAGGCGACCGAGTTGATCATGACGACGGTGCCCGCGCCGCGTTCGAGCATGCCGGGCAGCACGGCCTGCGTGCAGAGGAAGGCGCCGCGCACATTCGTGCGGAGCAGGCGGTCGAGATCGGCGACACCCGATTTCATGAAGGGAAGGAACACGGTTTCGCCTGCATTGTTGACCAGCACGTCGATGGATCCGAGCGCGCCGTGCGCGGCCTCGAAGGCAGCGCGTACCGAGTCCTCGTCGCCCACGTCGCAGCGCGCCACACAGACACGCGCGCCCGCCGCCTCGAGTTCGGCCGCCAGCGCGACAAGCGTCTCGTCGTTGCGTCCGCTGAGCGCGATCCCCGCGCCCGCGCGCGCCGCGCGCCGCGCGATGGCCGCGCCGATGCCGCGTCCCGCTCCCGTAATCCAGATGTTCATGCCCGCCCCTCCGTCTAGTAGTCGACCCGCGTGTTGATGAGCCGCAGAAATTCCATGCGTGTGCTCTGCTTCATGCAGAACTCGCCGAGCATCGTGCTCGTGGTTGTGAGAGAATTCTGTTTCTCGACGCCGCGCATCATCATGCACATGTGGCGCGCTTCACAGACCACCGCCACGCCGAGAGGATTCAACGCCTCCTGCAGCGCATTGGCCACCTGTTGTGTCATGCGCTCCTGCACCTGCAGGCGCCGCGCGAAGATGTCGACGATGCGTGGAAGTTTGCTCAGGCCAACAATCTTTCCGTTCGGGATATAGGCCACATGGCAGCGCCCGAAAAAGGGCAGCATGTGATGTTCACACATCGAGTAGAAATCGATGTCGCGCACGATGACCATCTCGTTATAATCTTCCTCGAAGATGGCGTTGTTGAGCGTGGCCGCGAGATCGGCCTCGTATCCGCTGGTCAGGAACTTCATCGCCTTCGCCACGCGGTGCGGCGTTTTGAGCAGACCGTCGCGCTGCGGATCCTCGCCCAATTCGGTCAGCAGTTCGTGCACGATGCGCTCCATGCGTTCGTGCCTGCCCGGAATCGTGTCGGTGTCGAAATCGTCGTGTATGTGTGACTCGTGTTTCATTGCTCGCCTCTGTATTCGACGACGTTGTTCTCCGTTTCGCGCAGCACGATTTTTTCGAGCCGGCCGGCGGGCAGCGCGTCGACGAGCTGCCCCCAGATGGCGACGGCGATGTTCTCGGCCGTCGGGATCATGCCGCGCAGAAAATCCACGTCGGTGTTGAGATTTCTATGGTCCACTTTGTCGATCACGCGGGACCGTATAATGCGTTTGAGTTCCTTGAGGTCCACCAGATACCCAGTCTCGGTATCGATGGGGCCCGCCACGGTGACCTCGAGCACATAGTTGTGTCCGTGCCCCGCGGGATTGTTGCACTTGTCGAACACCGCCTCGTTCCTTTCGTCGGACCAGGCGGGATTGTACAGCCGATGCGCGGCCGAAAATGTCTCGCGGCGTGTGACCCGGATCATGCGCGCAAATCCTCCATGAGGGACGCGCGTGCCGCTCCCTCTATCGCCACGCGGTGCGTGTAGCCGTGATGATCGATCGCCAGCCATACGGGCTGCGCCGTATCGCAGAACCGACGCGCGAGCGCTTCGCCGAGCGGGAAACGCAGGTACTGCACCGCGCTCACACGCGTGTCGCTCGATTGATCGAGATCAAACACGGCGCGGATCTCGTCGGTACCGATGCCCAGCGAGATGCCGCTCTGCGGGAGTCCCACAAAAAAATCCAGCACGTCGCGCGCATGTTCCGCCTCGGTCACCTCGATGAACATCGTGGCGCTCAACTCGTGCGCGCCGGGGATGAGTTCGTTGTAGGTGTCCACTTCGTGCTGCACGGCCTCGGGCTGCTCGATCTGCTCGACACGAATCATCTCCTGAATCTGGAAGAGCACGGTGTCGCGGTTTTCGAAGACAAGCGACATCAGCCCGCCCACCGCGAAACGTCGGTCCTGCTTGAGACGAATCACGTCGCGGCGCATTCCGCGGCGCAACGTTTCATATTCCGTGATCGGACGAAGTTCGTCCGCCGAAATCGGTTTCACGCTGCCTGCTCCTGCCGCCGGAACAGGCGGGAGACGTGTGTCATGTCAATCCTTGGGCATGTTGTCGAGCGCCTTCTGGAAGCGGCCCGCGTGTGATTTTTCGGCGCGGGCGAGAGTCTCGAACCACTCCGCTATTTCGTCGAAACCCTCCTCGCGCGCGATGCGCGCGAAGCCGGGATACATTTCCGTGTACTCGTAGGTCTCGCCCTGAACGGCCGAGCGGAGATTGGTCTCGGTGTCGCCGACGGGCATGCCGGTGGCCGGATCGCCGACCTCGGCGAGAAACTCGAGATGGCCGAAGGCGTGGCCGGTCTCCCCTTCCGCCGTGTCGCGGAAAACTCCCGCAACGTCGGGCTGGCCCTCGATGTCGGCCTTGCGCGCAAAGTACAGGTAGCGCCTGTTGGCGATGGCCTCGCCGGTGAATCCCTGAATCAGGTTGTTGTAGGTCTTCGAATCGTGCAGGCGCATGGTGTCCTCGTCAGGTGCGTGTGTGCGGAGGGTGGGAAATCAATCCAGGCCCTGCAGCGCCTCGAGCACCGCGTCCACATGGCCTGTCACTTTCACTTTTCGGAATATCCTTCTTACAACGCCGCGACGGTCCAGCACAAAGGTGGAGCGTTCGATGCCCATGAAGGTTTTTCCGTACAGACTTTTCTGTTTCCAGACGCCGTACGCGTCGAGCGCCTCGTGTTTCTCGTCGCTCAGGAGACGGAACGGCAATTCGTGTTTGGTCTTGAATTTTGCATGGGATGCCACGCTGTCGGCGCTCAGTCCGAGCACCACCGCGCCAGCCGCCTGAAGGCGCGCGAAGCTGTCGCGGAAGTCGCAGGCCTCCTGCGTGCAGCCCGGAGTGCTGTCCTTCGGATAGAAGTACAACACGACGGGCGAGCCGAGAAAATCGCGCAGCGAAACCGGCGCGCCCGTGTCGTCGGGCAGTGTAAAGGCGGGTGCTTTTTTTCCTTCTTCAAGCATGGGATCTCCCGGTGCGTCGCGTGTCGTCTCAGTATTTTTTCACGCGCTGGTCGACAAGGTCGGACCATGCGTTGATGCCGCCGTACAAGTTGTACACGTTGGTGAATCCGGCCTTTTCCATCACGCGGCACGCAAACACGCTGCGCGACCCGTGATGACAATATACGAGATGCGGCACGGACGGATCGAGTTCCGCCAGCCGCAGGGGAAGGACGCCGAGCGGAATGTGCACGGCGTCCTCCAGGCGGCAATGATTGTACTCCCACGGTTCCCGGACGTCGAGAAGCACGAATGGGTCCTGCTCGTCGAGCAGACGCCGGGCGTCGAGGGGATGCAGATGTGTCATGGTCCTTTCCGATTACGACAACGGATTTTCGGATCAGATTTTCTGCAGTTCAGCCATGACGACGTCGTAGTCCGGCAGTATGCCCGGATTCTCGGCCACCCACTTGTAGCGGATGACGCCGTCGGCATCGAGCACAAAGATGGAACGCTGGGCGACGTTGTACCCGTCGATGCCCGCGAAGTTCGGCAGTTCGACGCCGTAGGCCTTTGTGGCCACGCGGCTGTGATCGGAGAGGAGCGGGAAAGCGATCTTGTTCTTCGCGGCGAACTCGCCGTTTGCAAACGTGCTGTCGACGCTGATGCCGACGATGTGCGCATCGAGCGTGTTGAGTTGTGCCAGGGAATCCTGGAAGGTGCACATTTCCTGCGTGCAGACGCCCGTGAAGGCGCCGGGGTAAAACGCGAGCACGGTCTTCTTGCCGAGGAATTCGCCGAGCGAGCGCGGGGCGCGCGCGGTGTCAGCGAGGGTGAAGTCCGGTGCCTTGGTGCCGAGATCAGCCATGTGGTGCTCCTGTGTTGGATGGTACGTGTGGGTCGGCAGTCACGACATCTTGCAGCCGAACCGCACGGTGACCTGGAACTCGATGCCCTTCGACGGCTCTACAACGCGGCCGCGTGTGGAAACGACTTCGAACCAGGCCACTGTGCGTGTCGCCGACGCGGCCGCTACGGCCTGCTGTACGGCGTCCTCAAAGCTTGCGGTGGAGATTCCCACGATGTCGACGTATTCGAATGCTGCTGCCATGGAGATAATCCTTGAATGGTGTAACAGAAAAATGTGATGGGGCGTTCCGTGCTGTGTTGTATGACGCCTGTCAGGGCAGGTAGTACTTGGTCACGTACTCCGACACCATGCGGTCGGTATTGAATTGCGGGATGAGCGTGGTCATGGAATTCCGAATCCGCTGTATCCAGGTGCGGGGAATACCGTACTCGTCACGCGCGTAAAATTCGGGTATCACCTGCTCTTCGAGGGTCCGGTACAACGCCTCTGCGTCGAGGAGGTCCTGGGCCGCGGGATCCGTGCCGTCGGCATCCTCGCCTATGGCCCAGCCGTTGCGTCCGTTGTATCCCTCGCGCCACCACCCGTCGAGGATGCTGAGGTTCAGCCCGCCGTGAATGAGGATCTTCATGCCGCTGGTGCCGCTGGCTTCCATGGGGCGGCGCGGTGTGTTGAGCCAGACGTCCACTCCCGACACCATGTGGCGCGCGACGTTGATGTCGTAGTTCTCGAGAAAGACGACTTTGCCGAGCAGCGCGGTGTTTTTTGTGTGACCCACAATCTGCTGGATGAACTTCTTGCCCTCGTCGTCGCGCGGATGCGCCTTGCCCGCAAACACGAGCTGCAACGGACGTTCGTCGTCGTTGAGCAGTTCGGCGATGCGCGCAAAATCACTGAATATCAATGGTGCGCGTTTGTAGGTGGCGAAGCGCCGGGCGAAACCGATGGTGAGCACGTCGGGCGAGAGTATTGTGTCCTGCACGCCGCCGAAATCCGCGCCCGCGCGCAGATATTCCTTCTTGATCACACGGCGCGCGTACTCGACGAGATCGCGCCGCAGGCCGTAGCGCAAGGCCCAGAGATCCTCGTCCGACAGCAGGTCCGGATCCGACACCTGTTCCCAGATCGCCTTGCTCTTCAGGTAATAGATCCACTTTTCGCCGAGATGCCGGTGCCAGAACTGGCGTGTGCGATGGAACATCCATCCCAGCATGTGCACGCCGTTGGTGCAGTGTCCGATGGGCACGTCCTCGGCTGTCGCCGCGCCGTAGATATCCTTCCACATCTCGCGGCTCACGTGTCCGTGCAATTCACTGACGGCATTGGCCGCGCGCGACATGCGCAGCGCGAGCACGGTCATGGTGAAGCTGTCGAGCGGATCACCGGTGTGCTCCTGGCCGTACGGCAGGATGTCGGCGACGGTCATGCCGGCGTCGGACCAGCATCGCGCCAGCATGAATTCGAGCAGCTCGGGCGTGAAGCGGTCGTGTCCGGCGGGCACGGGCGTGTGTGTGGTGAACACACAGTGTTTGCGGACCCACGCCTCGGCGGCGGACTTGGCCTCCCCTGCCGCAAGACGTTCGCGCATCAGCTCGAGTGTGAGGAAGGCGCTGTGCCCCTCGTTCATGTGATACACGGTGGGCTGCAGGCCGAGCGCGCGCAGGAAACGCACACCGCCGATGCCGAGCACGATCTCCTGCATGATGCGTGTGGTGCTGTCGCCGCCGTACACACGCGCCGTGATCTCGCGGTGATGCAGTTCGTTCTCGGGCCTGTTGGTGTCGAGCAGGTAGATGGTCGCGCGTCCGGCGTTGACACGATAGGCGTGGAAATGCACGGGCGTGTGCCCGATGTCGACCGAGCTGACCACCGGCGCGCCTGTCTCGTCGGTGACGAGTTCGACAGGCAGATTGTGCGGATCGAGCACGGGATAGGATTCGTGCTGCCAGCCGTCCGGCGAGATGGACTGTTGGAAATACCCGTTGCGGTAGAAGAGACTGATGCCGACAAACGGCAGCCCGAGATCGCTGGCCGATTTTGTATGGTCGCCCGCGAGAACACCCAGGCCGCCCGAGTAGATCGGGAGGCACTCGTGCAGACCGAACTCGGCGCTGAAGTACGAGATGAGTTCCTCGCCCGTGCGGTTCTTATGCGAGTTCCACCACGTGTCGCGTTTGTTGATGTAGGCGCGGAACTGCGCGAGAACGTCCTCGACACGTTCGAAGAGTTCCTGGTCGCAGAGGCGCGCGCGGAGTTCCTGATCGGACACGGTGTTCAGCACCGCCACCGCGTTGTGATTCGATGAGCGCCACTTCTGTTCGGAGAGGATGTAGAAAAGATCCTGGGCGTCGGAATTCCAGGTCCACCAGAGGTTGCGCGAGAGTTCGTGCAGGCCGCCGATCAGTGCGTCGACGCGGGTGAGATATTCAGGTGCCATTCTTTCGGGGAGTTGGGATTAATCGGTGAGCATAAGTGGGGCGCGCGTTTCATGCGCTCCGCCGCTGAGGCGGATGATGTAGAGACCGCGCGCGAGGCCGGAGAGATCGACGGTGCCCGTCGAGATTCCCGCGGGATACTCGCGGAGTGCGGCGCCCGCCACGCGTGTACCGAGCAGTGTGTACACGTCGATGGCCACGGGACCGGCCTGCGGCATTTCAAACGCAAGTGTCGCGACACCGCCGCGCGATGCGGAGACGGGCTGCGGGTACGTCGCAAGAAGACGCAGCGCCTCGGGCAGCGCGGGTGTGCCGTCCGCGCCGACGACGGGTGGATTTCTCCAGAACGCCTGCGCCATTTCGACGCGTGTTTTCAGGGTTCCCATGTTGGTCCCCACCACATGCCCGAACACAAAGATGGCGCTCGCGCCGGGCGCGATGTCGGCCGTCGGGCCGCTCAGGACGTAGGCGAGGTTGCCGTCGGTGGTGCTGCGATTTCCCGCGAAGGACGAAAGCGCGCGCCACTTCTCGGCGGCAGTGAAACCGTCGAGTGTGCCGAAGGGATTGCCCGTCGTCACACGGTGGTCGTTGTTGATCGCCCAGAACGACGCGCGGCGCGGATCGTTGTCGGGGAGCGAATCGATGACAAAGCTGCCCACGGTCGGCCAGCCGGTTTTGGTGATGGTGCCGAAACGCAGCGTGGAATCGTAGGCGGCATGGCCGATGTAGTACTGCGGATATCCGCCGAAGTCCATAAACAGACCAAAGCGCAGGCCGTTCACCGGTTCCGTGCCGGTGTTGGTGACCGTATATTTTGAGACAAGCATGTCCGGAAATCCGCGGTTCGAGAAGTCGTACATCTCGTGGCGCACATCGATGGGCAGGCGGCGCGCGGAGTCCGCGCCCGAGGCCGTAAAACGCGAGGTCGCGCGTGTGGCAGCGAGTCCGGCGGGCGACACGATGGTCACGCCCTCGCGCAGGCGCAGGTCGTTGTCGCGCGCGAGGAAGTTGCCCGCGCTGCGCGCATTGCCGACCACGTGGCCCGCGTCGGTGCCGGCGAGGACGGATCCGAGATAGAGCTGCGCGTCGGTGCCGGCGTATTTCATGCCGTTGCCGAGTGTGTTGTCGGGATAATTTCCGAAGCCCAGCATGCCGTTGGGGAACACGGTGAGCATGAGCTGTCCGCTGCGCATGTCCTGATACGAGGGATTGACGATGACGGAGACAAAATCGAAATCCTCGTAGGTGCCGCTGCTGATGTCGATGCGGAAGAGCACGGTTGCGTCGAAGGTGGACGACGGCCGCACGGTAAAGCGGAAGGGCTGCGCGGCATTGCCGCCGGTGGCGCCCGCCGCAAGCGCGGGCACCGAGACGGCGGACTCGGTCACGTCGACGCTCGCGGCGTTGGTGACGGGCACGAGTGTCATCTGTATGGGACCGGATGTCGCGTCGAGATAGTTTTTGAGGACCACCGTGATGCCGACGCTCTCGCCCGGATCGAGGCGCTTGTCGTTGTTCGGATCCGCGACAGTGAACGACTGTATACGCAACGAGGGTCCGGCCGGATCGGTGAGCGCGCGCAGCGCGTTGATACGTCCCTTGCCCGCGTATTTGGCGCGCGACGGATTCTGCGCGTCGATGTTGTCGCAGGTGACACGCACACGTTCACGGATCTGTTCGGCAGTCATCGTCTTGAAATGCGACGCCACGAGGGCGCAGAGTCCGGAAGCCATCGGAGCGGCGGCCGACGTGACCGAGCCCCAGGGCGAGTAGGTGTTGCCCACGTTCGTGGAGAGCGCGCCGTCGGCGGGACAGACCACATCGAGCGGCGGGCCGTAGCCCGAACCGCCGCCGATCACGTCCTGCGCGTTACACACGCCGGCGTCGAGCACCGCGGGATAGGAGGCGGGATAAAACGGCGTGGGGGCTCCGTGATTGCCCGCTCCGCCGACGATGACCATTCCTCCCGCAACCGCGGCATTGACGACATCCTCGAGCGCCTTCGAATATCCGGCGCTTCCCCAGCTCGCGTTGAAGACGCGCGCGCCGAGGCGCTGCGCGTAGGGAATAGCATCGTAGCCGAAGGCGAGATTGCCGCCCGCGTCCGCGCCGATCTTGATGGGAAGGATGCGGCACTTGTAGCCGATGGAGGCGATGCCGATGCGATTGTTGGTGGCCGTTCCGACGAGTCCCGCCACGGACGTGCCGTGTCCACCACCCGTCGAGCGGGTGTCGTTGTCGGGAGTGGCATTGTCGGCGCCGCCGAAGTCCCACCCGTGCCAGTCGTCTTTCATACCGTTCCCGTCGTCGTCCACGCCATTGCTGCGTTTGTCGCGTCCCTGTCCGTCGCGTCCGTCCTCTCCCGGATTGATCCAGATGTTCGGTTCGAGATCGGGGTGATCCCATTTCACGTCGGTGTCGGCCACTGCCACAACAACGGTGGTGTCACCTTCGCTCACATCCCAGGCCTCCTCGGCCTTGATGAGTTTCATATAGGCCTGGCTCGAGAACAGCGAGTCGTTGGGCGTCTTGGTTCCGCCGAGAGGTTCAAAGAGGAAATACGGTTCGGCATACTCCACACCGGGCACTGCGGCCAGCAGGCGCGCGGCATCCCACGGCGAGACGGGGGCGCTGTAGCGCACCTTCTGGATACGCGCCACTTCGGCCTCCGCGCGCTGCTGCGCTTCGGGCATGGCGGCTTTCCGCAGAGCGGACCATGCCGGCGTGTAATCCCGTATCAACGGTTCCACCTGCGATGCACCCAATGATTCGAGCGCCGTGCGCAGCGCCGAAGGTCCGCCCGACAGCGTCGCCCGCGGAGCATCCGCGCGGGTTTTTACCACCACCACACCCTGCATGACAGCAATCTCCTGCGCCACCACGGTATGAAAAGCGAGAAGGAAAAGAAGAAATGCGGCAATGAGGAGGGCAAGGCGTCGCATGGCGCTCTACTTCTTTGTGGAAAGTGGATGTAAGGGCGATCGGAACCGATTCCAAAGATAGTTTGGACTGCGGGGAAAGCAAAACGGACGGGGGACGGGGGACGGGGGACGGGGGACGGGGGACGGGGGACGGGGGATTAGGGAGTGGGGAGTGGGGGTTAGGAATTAGGAGTTAGGAGTTAGGAGTTGGGAGTTGGGACGCGGAAGCGGGACAGCGGGACCAGAACGCTGTGTCACCCCGAGCTTGTCGAGGGGCGACGGGACAGCGGGACAGTGTCTCGCTGAGTTCGCCTTTGGCGGCGGGAGATGCACCCTCACCCCGGCCCTCTCCCGTTCCGGGAGGGTGACTAGTCTGGCTTGGGCGGTGTCGTTGGCGTGGATCGGTAGGTGGTAGATGGGTAGACGAATAAACGACACGCCGATCCGATTCCCTCCGCGTTGTGTTCAGTGCGTGCGCTACTCACGGATCACATCCGCAGGGGCGACCGGCGGTCGCCCGACACACGTGCGGGAATCTCGTAGATGGGTGGATGGTAGATCGGTAGGTGGTAGATGGGTAGACGAATAAACGACACGCCGATCCGATTCCCTCCGCGTTGTGTTCAGTGCGTGCGCTACTCACGGATCACATCCGCAGGGGCGACCGGCGGTCGCCCG
>JACRFB010000067.1 GCA_016218045.1 Ignavibacteriota bacterium | reverse complement strand
GGCGTACACACGGCAACCTTCGATGCGGCGACGCTCGAGAGCGGCCAGTACATCGCCACGATCACCATGACGGGCGTCGAGAGCGGCATCGGTTTCTCGAAGTCGATCAAACTCTCGCTCGTGAAATAACACCTGCGACACACGGCCGGCCGGCCGTGGGATCCACGTTCCGGCCGCTGCTTTCATATTCTCCCCTGCAACGGGCGCGGCTCTCGCCGCGCCCGTTGCTATTTCCAGAAGACGAGCAGAAAACACCGATCACTCTCGTCGACGGTTATTTGCTGCATAAATTCTCGTGTACTGAAGCGCTCCGGCTCGCGTAAATCCTGAATAATTATGTTGACAGAGAATCAAATATTTGCCAATATTGAATATCACAATACGTGGATTACCCTATCGATTATACCCCACTTCAGAATATTGCCCGCGTTTTGGGTACATAGCTGATTTACCACGACGAACGGAATGAACCGTCCAGGATTTTTGGAGGAGAATTCTTTTCGGGCCGCGCGAAGTCTTCACAGGCATTTCGACGTCGAAATTACAAACATACCTAGGAGGTGTGAGATGACAACAGCTACCCAAAGGCGAGCTTTCGACATCGGTCGAGGCTTCGTCTTCCCCTTGCTTGTTGCGGCCTTGCTCGTAACAGTTGGTGCAGGGAGTGTTTCGGCACAGACTATGATGCCACTCCCGAATCACGGATCACCCTACAGCGGGATGGTCCGTGGTTATTGGTTCACCGCCCCGGTGAATTTTACGATTGTCGGTATGCGCGTCCCGACTGACGCGAGCACGGGTGCACAGTCGATACAGGTCATGCGCATGAACGTCGCCGTGCCCACGTATTCGACAACAACCACGAACTACAATACGCTGGGATACTGGTACGGCGTTTCCGGAACCAGCATGATCTCCTGCAATATCCCCGTGCAGGCCGGTGACATCATCGGCGTACTCGGATATCGCGGACAGATCAACTCGTACGCGACACCCGCCGGACCGTATAACACAACGATCGCCGGACAGTCCGTCACACTCACACGGTTCGGCTTTCAGGGCAACATCGACGCAGGAACCTCAGCCGGTGCAGTCTGGCAGGAACCGGGCGGATCCATTTCACGCGTTGAACTCTATTACACCACCGTCACAGCACCCAACGATGCAGGTGTGCTCTCCATCGACTCGCCGAACAATTTCTGCGCGGGCACACACGATGTCAAAGTGACGCTCAAGAATTTCGGAAGCAACCAGCTCACATCCGCAACCATCAATTGGTCACTGAACGGGACCCCCAAGACGCCATATTCGTGGAGTGGTCTGCTCGACACTCTTACCGCCGCATCGCGCATCACACAGGTGACGCTCGGAACCGAGAATTTTCTCCCGGGAGTCTCGTACACCATCCGTGCATGGACGTCCATGCCCAATGGCATTGCTGACACTGTAAATAAAAACGATACCGTGCAGGTGGTCCGTAAGTCCTCGCTCAACGGTACATTCACCATCGGTGGAGCATCGCCGAACTACACCACGTTTGCTGCAGCGGCAGCGGATCTCGTTGCGAACGGTGTCTGCGGACCCGTTGTGTTCAACGTCCGACCTGGAACATACACCGAGCGTGTCGACCTGCCAGCAATCGCCGGCACATCTGCGACCAATACCGTGACGTTCCAGTCGGAATCCGGTGTCAAGACCTCCGTCATCCTTCAGTACAGTTCTTCCTCGACGACCAATCTCGGCACCGTAAACATGGGCGGCGCGGACTGGGTGACGTTCAAGGATATGACGATCCAGACACAAGGCACCACCTATGCGGCTGCCGTTCAGTTCAGCGGCAATTCCGACAACAATACCTTCCAGAACAATGTGCTGAAGGGTTACGCGGCAGCGACGACGTCCACATACCAGGCCGTTATTTATTCGCCGTCGGGCACTACCGATCATAACAATTCGTTCATCGGCAACTCGATTGAAAGCGGATCATACGGCGCGTACTACTACGGCTCCTCGAGCGAAACGAACACTCGTTTCGAGAACAACACGTTCACAGGCCAGTACTATATGGGTCTGACGATGTACTATCAGGATGTACCGATCATCAAGAACAACATCCTCAACTTTACATCCACCTATTCAACGAATTACCTGTTCTATCTGTACTATCTCACCGGGGCATACCGCGTGACAGGGAACAAGCTGTTCTCGAATTCGACCACGGGCACCCGCTACGGAATGTACATCTATACATCCACGGCTGCGAACAATGCCGCCACGGCGCCGCTCATCGCAAACAACTTCATATCCCTCAACAGCGGAAGCTCGGTTACCTACGGAATCTGGCTGTATTACGGTTCCTGGACAAACGTCTTCCACAACACCATTCACCTTCGCAGCACGAGCACCAGCTCGCGCGCTCTGACCGTCTATTACGGCAACGATAACAAGGTGAAGGACAACATCTTCTACGCCACCTCGGGTGCAATGAGCTATTATTTCCTGGCGAACTCGTACCTGACCGACATGGACTACAACACGCATTACACGACGGGCACGAACCTCGCCTACCTGGGTGGTTCGTATGCCACAAGTCTCGGCGCCATGCAGACGCTGCTCGGTGGCGGGCGGGAATTGAATTCCAAATTCAAGACGATCACTTTCACTGATCCAAACACCGGCGACCTTCATTTGTCCGGCGCCTCACAGAGTGATCCCGCGCTAGTCGGAACCATGCTCACGGAAGTCACGGACGATATCGACGGTGATCCCAGGGCCCTGCCGTACATGGGTGCGGATGAGGCCTGTTACATTCTTCGCGACAAGATCTCCGCATCGATTCAGGATGCCAACGGATCGCCTCTGACGTACGTGTCGGCTCCGGGTACAGTGTACATCAACTACAGTTGTTCCTTCCCGATCAATGCCTTCACACTCACCGTGTCATTGAAGTTGTACGATGTCACGACAAATACGCTGGTCTTCCAGGGTTCGTTCCAGGTCAACAAACCGCAGGGACAGCCCGCTTCCGGCATTTCACCGATAGTGATCCCGAACACAGTGCCGCCCAACACGTACCGCGCGGAAGTGGTGTTCAACATGCACAACTCCTGCGAGAACTACGTGGACCAGGTCGCGAGCGAGCAAGTATTCCTCGTCGTGCCCCAGGGCCAGGTACCGTGCGTGGTGTGGCCGGGTGACGCCAATAACGACGGCATCGTCAACTACGGCGACCGCAGCGCCCTCAACCGCTACATCTCGAACGCCAACCTGCGCGCCACCTGGCTGCAGGGTCCGGCACGTTACCGCGTCGACTTCGCCACCAACCCCTTCACCTACTACACGTGGGAAGGACAGGTGGCGGTGCCCTGG
>JACRFB010000066.1 GCA_016218045.1 Ignavibacteriota bacterium | reverse complement strand
TGGTCCCGCTCTCCCGCTGTCCTGCTGTCCCGTCGCGCTTCGACTCCGCTCAGCGTGACACAGGGTCGTGGTCCCGCTCTCCCGCTGTCCTGCTGTCCCGTCGCGCTTCGACTCCGCTCAGCGAGACACAGGGTCGTGGTCCCGCTGTTCCGCTGTCCCGCTGTCCCGTCGCGCTTCGACTCCGCTCAGGGAGACACAGGGTCGTGGTCCCGCTGTCCCGTCGCGCTTCGACTCCGCTCAGCGAGACACAGGGTCGTGGTCCCGCTGTTCCGCTGTCCTGCTGTCCCGTCGCGCTTCGACTCCGCTCAGCGAGACACAGGTTCGCTCTCCCGCTGTCCCGCTGTCCCGCTGTCCCGTCGCGCTTCGACTCCGCTCAGCGAGACACAGTTCCGCTGTCCCGCTGTCCCGTCGCGCTTCGACTCCGCTCAGCGTGACACAGGGTCGTGGTCCCGCTGTCCCTACTCCCAACTCCCTACTCCCCCCTCCCCCCCCTCCACCTCCCTTTCCATGTTCCCTCGCCGGTTAGTACTTTACATCTTTCACATTCGAAGAGAGGAGCAGACTCATGGAAAAAGGCGAAATGACGAGCACAACATACATGCCCTTTGTACGGACGCGGCGCACACGCATGACCGAGGGTCTGCGGTCGATGGTGCGCGAAACGGTGCTGACACCGAAGGACTTCATCTACCCGCTTTTTGTGGTGCCGGGGAAGGGTGTGCGCAAGCCGGTAAAATCGATGCCCGGCGTGTTCCAGTTGTCGGTGGACGAGATCGTCAAGGAAGCGCGTGAGGTGTACAAACTCGGCATACCGGCCGTGATTCTGTTCGGCATCCCGGCGAAGAAGGACGAGACCGGATCCGAGGCCTGGGACCCGAACGGCTATGTGCAGCAGGCGATCAAGGCGATCAAAAAGAGCGTGAAAGGACTGGTGGTCATTACCGACGTGTGTATGTGTGAATACACGTCGCATGGCCACTGCGGCATCGTCCATGGCGACGAGATCGTGAATGATGCAACACTCGAACTGCTGGCGCGCGAGGCGCTCTCGCACGCGCGGGCGGGCGCCGACATGGTGGCGCCGTCGGACATGATGGACGGTCGCGTGATGATCATTCGCGATGTTCTCGACGACAACGGCTTCACCAACATCCCGATTATGTCCTACGCCGCGAAGTTTGCATCCGGGTATTACGGACCCTTCCGCGACGCGGCCGAATCCACACCCAAATTCGGCGACCGCCGTTCGCATCAGATGGATCCCGCCAACGGCGACGAAGCGCTGCGCGAAGTGGAAATCGACATCGAGGAAGGCGCCGACATCGTGATGGTGAAACCCGCCGGACCGTACCTCGACATCATCCGGCGTGTCAAGGACGAATTCCGCATGCCGACGGCCGCGTATCAGGTGAGCGGCGAGTTCTCGATGATCAAGGCCGCCGCCGCAAATGGCTGGATCGATCACGACCGCGTGATGCTTGAATCACTCGTCGGTATCAAACGCGCCGGCGCGGATATGATTCTCACGTACTTTGCCAAGGAAGCGTCGCGGTTGCTGCGGTGAGTAGATGGGTAGATGGTAGATGGGTAGATGGTAGATGGGTAGATGGTAGATGAGTAGATGAGTAGATGGCTGCGCACCGCGAGTTCCCAGTTCCCAGTTCCTACTTCCCAGTTCCCAGTTCCTACTTCCCAGTTCCTACTTCCCAGTTCCCAGTTCCCCTCCTAACTCCTAAATCCTAGCTCCTTCCCCATGCCCGCCATCCCGCAATTAACCTTCGAAGAAGCCCGCGTGTTCGGCTGCCTGATCGAAAAAAGTCAGGCGACACCCGAGTATTATCCGTTGACGCTGAACGCAGTGATGAATGCGTGTAATCAGAAATCGAGCCGCGAGCCGGTGGTGGATTTCGACGAGGACACTGTGGAGATCGCGCTGGACGGACTGCGGGAAAAGGGCCTCGTGGCCTATGCCAGCGGCACGGGACGCGCGCTCAAATACATGCACCGCGCGGGTCACAACGGACTCGGCCTCACCCCCGCCGAAGCGGCGGCCATGAGCCTGATACTTCTTCGCGGACCTCAGACCGCGGGCGAGATCAAGGCGCGCGCGGGGCGGCAGTTCAACTATCCCAGCAGCGAGTTTGTTCAGGAAACCCTGACACATCTGGCCTCGCACGAAAAAAATCTCCTCGAAGAGGCCCCGCGCCGCAGCGGGCAGAAGGAAGTGCGCTACCGCCACATGTTTTTCTCCTGGCCGGAAGAGACGGGTACTGTCGACATCCCGCAATCCGCCACGGAACAGTCGCCGCGTGAACGGCTTCAACGGCTCGAGGACCGGCTCACCCTCGCGGAGACGCAGAACAAAGTCCTCGCGGAGCGGCTGGAGGAACTCGCTCAAAAAGTCGAGTGGCTGACCAGAGAATTGAGCTAAGTCCGCCGTGAACGAGTGGCGCAACACGATACGTCGGACCTCGTACGCGTGGGGCGCCTTCCTCTACTTCCTCGCCATCGCGCTTTCGCGTGAAAGTCCCTACTGGCCGTATGGTGTGACCCTCACATGGCAGGCGGGCCTCGTTCTCGCGCTGTTGCCGCTGCTTCCCGGACTCGCAACGGGAAGGTCCGCCTGGCTCATTCGCGGCATGTTTGTCGCGGCGCTCACGCCATTCCAAAGCGGTGTGCTGGCGGCCGTCGTGCTGGGGAGCGGAGCGCTTGCCGTGCGCCTGTTTCGTGACGTGCGCGGCGGTGTGTTACCCAATCCCATCCCGCGGCGAGTGCTGCTTGCGGCTGCGGCGTACGGACTGTTTGTCGCCGCGCATGTTGTGTTGGAATGGGGCTCGGTTCATACGTGGGTCAGCGTCGGTTTTTCGACGTCGGTGCAGTACCTGCCCGTGTGCGCCGCCGTGCTGACGGGATTTGCCGCGCGATCGCGGGTCTCGGAGACGGTGAACGACATGCTGCGCATTTTCCTCGCACATGCGGCGGTGCTGTTTGTGTATCCGTTTATTGTAGGGCATCCGCAGCTTCTGCTCTCGGTGGTCAACGGCGTGTTGAAACCCGTGTACTCCGTGCTGGGGTATGCATGGACATATCCCTGGTACGATCCCGACTGGAATCCGGGCTCCGTATCCATCGTGAACTATTCCGGTGTGTTGATGACACTCGCGGCGTTTGTGACGGGCGCCCGGGTGCTTCACACACGGCGTCGACGCGATGCGTTGTTCTGTCTGTTGTTCACGCTTGCGGCGTTTTTGGCGGAGAACGCAATGGCCGTAGCCGCCACGGGCGGCGCTCTCGTCGCCACACTCGCCGCCGCGGCCGCGTACCGTTCGGTAGCGCCGCGCTCCAGGTTTTTGGGCTGGATGGGAGGCACTGCTGCGACTGCCGCGGTTTTGTTGCTCTTCCTTTTCTCCACCTATTTTCCCGGCGGTCGCTACGAAACGACACACAAGGGACACTACTTCGCGGCCCAGTGCGCGAATATATTGGAGCGTCCGGGTCGCTTTTTCTTCGGACACGGTCCGGGCGCCTACGGCAGCCGCATCGCCTATTTACGCATTCCCGCCGATCCGTATTCCACCGCCTCCATTCTTCGCGGCACGTACGGCGCTGTCTTTTCGTCGAAGTCCCTTCCGGCGAATGAATTCACGACCGACTTCCAGCGTCTCGCGCAGCAACCGGCCGACTGGGTGAGTGAGAGCCAGGGCCTGATCATCTCCGGACTTATCGCCTTCGCCGCCGAGAATGGACTTGTGGGAATCCTCCTGCTGGGTCTGTTTTTCGGACTTTTCCTTGTGCAATCACAACGCCGCGACACAGTCCCCGCGCCTTCCGGAGCGGATACCTGGGCGGCCGTGCTGCCGCGTCTTTTTCCGCCCTTGCTGCTGCTCTTCCTGTCCGTATTTTACAATTACACCGAAATACCGTGCATCTCCTTCCTCGCGGTGTTTCTGGCCACCGTGCCCGGCTCCGGGAGGGTCCGGGAGGAAAAATAGTTCGGCCGATTCGGGAACATTTTTTCGTTTGAGGAGTGTAAGGGGTATCCGGTCGTCACTTCGATGGGAGCGGCGCGTCTTCCGCCGTCTCCCTGCACACGCGGTGTTGCACCGCGGCGGTGCCGGAGTACAGACGTGTTCACGGGTCCGACTCCCATACACACCTTTCAACCATTCGGAGGACACATGAAAAAACGCCAGATCAACAAACTGCGCATGTTCCGCACAGTGCGCGACTATGTCGCCACACTCGACGAAGTTCTGCAATCCGCACCCATGTACACACAACTCATGGCACGTTTCGACGGGTTGCTCGCGGCCCTGGATGTGGCGGCCGACTATCAGGCACACGCCGCCCGCGGCAAAGTGGCGGCGCATCGCGCGGCGCAGGAACGTATGCGCGCCATGCTGGCTGTTGTGGGTGGTATTGTACACGCACACGCCCGTGTCGAGGGCGACATGGAATTTCTGCTGAAAACCAGTGTGACGCCGAGCGCGCTGAGGAAAATGCGCGCCGAGGACGCTCTCCGTCTGGCCGAACACATCTACAGCAAGGCGGTGACGGTGAAAGAAGAGCTGGCGCCGTATTGGCTCGATGGCGCCGACAAGATTGGAGAATTTCGCGATGTGCTCGATGCCGCGCAGGAGGCGCTGCGGGCGCGGTATCAAGGCGGCGTGCAGCAGGTATCATCCAGCCGGGCCATAGCGTCCGTTGTGACGGAGATCGAGACGTTTCTCACGGACGAACTCGACACCTTCCTCGAGCAGTACCTTCAACGCGATGCGGCAGCGCGGATCCGTTACAGAATCGCCCGGCAGACCCACTCGTACGGCATACGGCGGTGGCGGCGTCCTGCTGTTGCGCCAGCCGCGTTACAGTTGCATGGCGGTGCGCCGGAGCAAGGCGCGAATAGCGGATTGGTTGCGGCGGGGATGGCACCCGCGGGCGCAACTCTGGACAACAGATCCAGCGACGCCGTCGCTGCCTCCGCCCGCCTGACCATCGTGGCCTGAACATATACCACCCTGTTTCATCACGGGCACTCCCTGTCCTCGGGGAGTGCCCGTCTTTTTATTATCAAAACGAACCCGCCGACCTCATAAAACACTGTTCCGCGCCGTGGTCACACGGTTCCGCGTCGTGGTCACACGGTTCCGCGCCGTGGTCACACGATTCCGCGTCGTGGTCGCACGCCTCCGCGCGGTGGTTGTACGGGCGATCGGCCGATCGCCCCTACTCCGCACCCTGGTACAATCGTTCCGCGCCGTGGTCGGGCGACCTGCCTGTCGCCTTTAACAGACGAGA
>JACRFB010000065.1 GCA_016218045.1 Ignavibacteriota bacterium | reverse complement strand
TATAAAATGCCGGCAGTCTGGTACACGAGCCAGGAGGCGAACTCGGCACAGTCCCACGGACCGGTCCACGACGCGTTGTCTTTCGGTGCACTGGCACCCAGGATGTATTTTTCCTTGAGATGTTTGCTGCCCAGAGATACGAGCTTACTTCCTTTGGCGTTTGGTGTGTCGGGCATGGGGCGCTCCGGTGTTGATGTGAGAAGCTCAATACTTGTAACGGAGTTGAATTACTGTGCGCTGAAAATGTGGAGGGCGTGCGACGGAAACAAGCGTACTCCAATGCATCGAAGTGCTGCGAGGTAGTGCAGCGCGAGGCGCAATGGTGGGTTGTGGCAGCGGCTGCACACTATGTGCGGCCGCCATGTTACGGAGACCCGATAGACATCACAGGATGTAATTCCCTGCCGTTCCATGCCATGCCGTGTTGGCCGTGGAGGCGGTCGTAGAAGCCGACTCCATGTACGACAACTTGCACGGGGGCAGGTAGTTCCTTGTATTTGGTGGTGGGTTTCCGGATGTGGTCACTGATCCAGTTCCGTGCCTCCCGGTATTGGGCAGCCCAGGGAGTGGCGGCAACTTCGGCACAATCGGGATCAGGGATCTCGATCACCATGGTGCTGTCGGTGGTCAGGTCTTTTAACACGAGGTGATAGTCCCTGTCCTTCTCAAGCACCATACCGATGAGCCAGGCCTTGACACGGTAGAACTTCATTTCCACACGATTCATGCGTCGATTGTGGCGACTCGGTTTGATGGCTTGGAGCCGGGTCTGTTTACGCACGGAACTGTTGATGGTATCCTGAAAATTGATTCTACCCACGAGTGAGTCGGTGAGGGTTTTTACATCCCAACGCTCGATACCGCAGGGTTGAGCTTCCAGACACAGATTTGGTAGAGTTGCGCATAGAATAACAAATGCTATGGCATAAGCACCTCTCACGAAGATCTGTTGCTTGTCTTCTTTCATCATTAACCCTCAGAAGTAAGCTGTGTGCCATTTCACTTTATACATATCCAGAAAAGCGTCCATTACATTATCACAAGATCATTTTCTGATATTCCAGTGCTACTTCTCACGATGCTGGGCCCACTCGAGATACTTCTCCTTCATGATTTCATCTCGTCTAGTAACCGCAGATTTCTCTACTGATGCCTGTGTTATATTTTTATGGTATTCCTCGAACAACGAGTCGCGATCTGTATCTTTCGAAATATTTCGTATATATTTCTCGAGTTCAGCAATAAAATAGTCCAAGAACTGTCCTATCTCGTTTGTATTTACAGTGTTTTGATAATACATACTGTATGCAAACAGTACGATAGAAATTGTGATGGCACGATTTTTAACAATACTCGTTGTATTCAGGATTCGATCCAGCTCTTTGAGAATAAATTTTAGCTTGTTAACGACATCCCGCTGTTGTGCACCAAATTTAATATTATTTAGAAACGCCTCTGCAAGATCTTTGTAACGAGTACGAGTATAATTACCAGTCTCCTGATACCACAGCAACTGACATAATATCTGCGCGACAACCTGTTCTTTTGCGTAGCGACGAGTCGGTATATTTACTGCGTTTATTAGGCCATGATTAGTGAGCCCATCTTCATCAAAACAGGCATCTCTCATATCACCGACCATTGCATGCAGTTTTTCGCCACTATTAATAATAACGCCTAGGTTTAATCTGGCGAATTGTAAATTAAATTCTTCGCCTCTTGTACTGTCAGACAGCATTACAACATTAATTGAATAATTATTAAACGCATCAACAAATCGCTTGCTTAGTTCGGCATCGTCATTCTCTATTTCGCTGTACGTCATTCCATTGAGAATCGCATACCTATTCGCCTCCTCCTTGAACATCTCGTTCATTATCGCAAACGGAAATTTATTGTCCGTGTCAGCAGTATTTCTTCCAACAAATGACATTATAGCATTAATACGCTGTCTGCCATCTATGCACTCAATTTCAATATCATCGTTTTTATAAAAATAAAGTGATGATATATCATACTGCCGTGCAATTGAATCGACTAACCTCTGCTTCGATCTCCGGTCCCATATTGTTGGCTCCCGCTGAAAGTCCGGGTATACGATGGATCTAGCTTTTATAATTAATTCAGAAATTGTCCACACTTCCAGGTGTTTATTCATATGCCCTCCATCATGCTAGATAATTCCGGATTACTGTTTACAGCTGCCATATCAAACTTCCATAGTTCTTCAACTTTATGGTTTAACCATATGTTAAACCAATTGCTTTCTTTTGATAATTTTTGGAGGATTTCTGTTCGCTCCTGCTCCTCGATATCCTCCCAAGAATCATCCAGACTAGTAAGACTCATTTTAATGTTATTACCGACATCTCGTAGTTCGAATAATCCACGAATTTTAAGGTACGGATAGCTTTTTTTCAGATCTTCGGCGTGTAGCGGCGAATCGATAACTTCGATGACATATTTGTCATTTTTCTCATTAAGCAGCCCGGCGCTAAATATCATAGAAATGAGATCCCAGTCATTAGGGCTAAGTCGGCATCCCACTATGCGCAGTGTGTCGCAATTCATTAACTCCCTAGCAATTCCCCACAAAACACTAAACGGATATCTATTTTTAGATTTCTGAATACCTGGTGGAATCCATGTCGGACTATCCGATTTTCCTATTGAAAGAGGCCAGGTATCCTGCCAATTGAGCGATCCGTGCAGTTTTAAGACAAGAGTTGTGCCCCTCTCCGCGTTTATCGTCTTGTCTAACGCACTGGCTTGATCCTTGGTCGGATCCTTAGCATCAAGCTGAATTCCATATTCCACCTCTAGATTGCTTGAACGAATAGCTGCCTCCAAATAGTCATCGTAATTAAGAGTCAACATCCCCCGTATTCGTTCTCTATTATCAGCGCTATGATACTGCATGAGACGATGAAGAAGTAGATTTGGAAGCGCGCCTTTCTCTGATAGTATTAACTCAAGCTTGTTTTTTAGAACTTCCATGAAGATTGTCTTGATCTTCGAAGCCAACTGTCCATGCTTAGTTAATACAGAATCGCCGAAAAATGTAATGACCTGCTCAACGTCAAGCATATCACTCTGTATCCGGTTAACGACTCTCACAATTTCAAGATCGTTAGCATGTGCACTAGCAACGTACGAGCGCACTCGATCCATGATTTCATCCTGAAGATCCTTCATCAGTAAGCCATGCGACATACCTTCTGCTTTGATGCACGCGTGCGTCGCTCCTGCACCCAGCAAGTAGGTAACATTACTCATTTCACTTTTGTGCATATACGGCCATCCCATAGAGGCGGTCTATTTATTTAAAAATTAGCAATGATTCCGTGTTATTACGTACAGCTATGTGGTTTTTCGCGTTAGGATTCATTCTTGATCGAAGCTGTTTTACTTCATAATCCGTTCTTCTGATTAGGCCTCTATTATTGCTTTCCATTATTTCTATCACTGCATGCTGTAGATTCATTATTAGCTCCTTATAATATGAATCTTGTATTACTACTGCAATTGGACCACCCTTTTTAACAACTCTAGCTATTTCAGCGAGCCCCCTCTCTAACCCTAACAGATATTGTTTGATCCATGGTGCATAATACGACATAGATCCTTTTGTGCGGTGTTGAGCTATTTTATCTACTAACTGGCGAGCGTAAGCCGATCTTATATTATTAGTACTATAATCGTGAGTAAGAATAGTAGTGCCAATCATTTTCTGGCGTAGATGAACGATCTCGGCCTTCGGGACTCCCAGCACAGCCAATTCAGGCAGCGTACCTTTCACATAATCGAGTCGTGTAGCATATGGAGGTGAAGAAATTGATCCGCACACACTTCCCGTGGCTAGCGGTATTGACGAAGCTGATTCAGTCTTAATGGTATACGCTACGCTCTCTAGGATATTTACATCAACTACCAACTTGTCATTTAATCGCAAAACTGCATCCTTGAATTTATTAGACAGCTCAGCACTACTGACTAGGATTAATTCGGCTGTTGTCGATGGTACGGCATGCCACATTGGATTTGTGGTTTTGAATGCAGCAAGAATCTGTTTTACTGTACTAAACAATCCGCAATATAATAAAGCTTTAAAAAGCGGCATGTCATCATGTCTACGAATGTTTCCTCTTTCGAAATTCGTTTCGCCACAGTCTAAATATATATTTATAGCCTTTTCTATCTTCCGTACTAAACTCGCGGTACGAGGTTTCAGCCAATCTAAGAGCATATCATCGATTGCAATTTCTAAGTTTATAGCACTGGCATACTGCAATACCCGGTCAATTAGATCTTCAAGAGCTTCAAATTTCATCTTCGGCGCGAGTCTTGCCCGTGCAATTATACTCATTGCTGGGTTAATGTCATATCCAACGGCATGCTTGTGATTTTGAAGAGCGACTAGTGAGGTGGTACCACTGCCGTTCCATGGGTCAATAATACTATCAGTGTTCGAAAATTCGTTTTTTACTATTTCATCAACAAAATCGACTGAATAACCTGCGTAGTATGGATACCATGTTTTTTGGGAGGACTTGGCTAGTTTCGGCGATTTCATATTTTCAAAATGCGTATTACTGTGCTTGAACGCACTCACACCCCCACCACTCTCACCACCTCGTCCCCGTAGTGGTTGATCACTTTTACAGCGATTTTGCCGGAGAGGGGTTTGGTGAAGGGGGTGCTGATGGTGCTGTACAGGGTGGTCCAGGCGGCTTCGTCGATGTCGGCGCGGAGGGCACGTTTGAGTTTGTCGTAGGGTTCGTCGGCGCCGGTGAAGTAGGCGTGACGGACAAAGAAGCTTTCGCCGTTGTAGTCGGTGTCGATGAACCAGCAGGCGATGTCGTCGGTGGAGGAGTTGCGGATCTGGCCGGTGCTGGGGTCGTAGACGTCCATACCTTTGATTTCCACGATAATGCGGCCGTCGAAGTCCTCACGTACTTCAACATCGGGTTCGCCGAACACCATAAACAGGTTGCCTGCGCCGGTCTTCTTGAGCAGTTCGTCTCCCATGGCAAGATCGGGATTCATCTTTGCGGGCAACACGGTGAGTGACCCGTAACGTTTCACCTCCTCTGACACGTGGGGATCGAAGGCAAAGCCACATACAATGAGCAGGTCGAACCCAACGCCCTGCACTGCCCCCTTGGCAGCTTCCTTCACTTGCATGGGACCAACAGTGCCGTGTTCAGGCCCGAGTGACACAGCCACACGCCGTGTTTTGTTGTCGGCGTCGTTGTACTCCCCAGTTGCGTGTATCCAGGCGCCTGCCCAGGGATCGAGGCGCGAGAAGACGAGGCGTTCTTGTTTGCGTGTGTTCTGCACACCCGCCTTCTTGAGGTTCTCGAGTATCATTGACGTGAAGTTCTGCTGCCTGCGCGCCTCCTGCTCGGTGACGGTGCCGTCCATGTTCTCGTCGGCGGTTGCGAGGACGCGATGGGGGGAGAGACTTTCAACAGAGAAGGGACCACAGACCCGGATGCGGCCCGCATCCTCGTAGGGCTGATCGTAGAGGGTTTCACTCTCGGCATGCCTCGCGATGGCCGCGTCGATCTGCGCGCGGGTCATACCTTCAACGATGTCGGGGTTGTTCGCGATGGACTTGAGTGTGACGTGTGGAACACGTTTGTAGACAAAACCCTTGCGGATGTCGCCATCCGGTTTGTGTTCGGGCGGGATACGACCTGTAAGTTCCGCCTCCTTTTTAATCCCCTCTTTTGAATCCGCCAGCAGGTAAAAGGGATACTTGGCGGCCATAAGCCGGGTCCGCGCAAGCGCGAGGGCCACACGTGAGGTGTCGATGGTGATCCAGCGGCGGCCCCACTGCTCGGCGACGTATGCCGTTGTCCCGCTCCCGCAAGTGGGATCAAGAACGAGGTCACCAGGATCGGTGGTCATGAGGAGACAGCGCTGGATTACTTTAATAGAAGTTTGTACAACATATACCTTGTCCTCAGTAAAACTACCAGTACCAGTGTCCTGCCAATAGTTAGAGTACGGGGTAGCAGGAAAATCATCTAAATACCTAATGTAACCAAGTGTATTTCCTGTGACTGCGACTCTGTCCGCAATAATGAGTTTTGAGATCCCTTCTTTATTCGTCTTCCAATAGTTTGGGTGCGGTTCATACACTTTTCCTTTAAACACTACGCGAAAAGCGGAATTAACTCCACCACTCTGACTTCTGATGTCACTAATTCGAAATATTCTATGTTTTTCACTATCATTTTTCGATTCTTCTTGTTTTATCGAGGAGTATCTGCATCGTGTCCCATCATTTAACTCAGCCCATTTATATACCCCCGCAGTGTCAGAATCGATAGATTTATCTCTGAACAACTGCCTGTACTTAACCGCGTCAATATCCTTTGCATACCAAAGCAAATAGTCGATGGATGGGGCAAGTAGTTTAGTTGTTTGTCCGGTCGTCTTAGAAAACGCGATTTGACAACAGAAATTTGTACTACCGAAGATTTCGTCTAATACACTACGCACTAAATGAACATTCTCATCACCTATTTGAACAAAGATGCTCCCTGACTGCGTTAACAGCTCGCGTGATAATTGGAGCCTATCTCTAAGATATGCTAGATATGAATGTATACCCAGCTTCCACGTATCCCGAAAAGCCCTCACCTGCTCGGGCTGCCGCGTGGTATCTTCGGCTTTCCCGTCTTTTACATCACGTTTGCGTGTACTCACCTGCCAGTTCGAGCCGAACTTGATGCCGTAGGGTGGATCCATGTAGATGGTCTGGACCTTGCCCTTGAGTCCTTCCTTTTCGGCGAGGGATGCCATTACAAGTAATGAATCACCCAGGATAAGGCGGTTGGTCCAGTTCTGTTCGTGGTGGTAGAAGTCCACCTTTTTCTCAAAATCCGCGGGCCCGCCGTTGAAGTCCGAAAACAAGTCGGGCTGGCCGCTGTCGTCTTTCTTCAGACGCGGGAGTGCGTCGATGATGGCCTGCGGGTGTATCTTCTCCTGTATGTACACAGGGACAACCGGCACGGCGAGATCGGCACGGTCCTGTTCATCTTTGCCCTTCCACACGAGCTGCGGGTCCAGCGACGGGTCACGCGGGTAGAGCAGTGTATCCGGTGAACGTTCTTCCTTCTCCACAAAGTCGCGTAATTCCTCGGTGGGGATGTTTGCACGTTTATCCTTGTGGCGGATGGAATCGATACGAACAGGGGTGTCTTTTTTCTTCGCCATGTACTACACTCTCCTCAAAACGCCGCGACAGGGATTATTGCGCCAATTTGGTGCGGAGCAACGTCTGCACATTCCAGGGATCGGTGATTTCCACAAAGGCCCAGCGGCCGAAGCCGCCATGATTGTTCACGGCCGGCACCCACAAGGTGTGCGCAGTGGTCACCTTGGCCTCCTTGTCCGGTTTCTTCTCGCCCGTCACCTCGAGGATGAGGTGCAGTGGATCGTCAGTTCCACGCCCGTCGTTGTACAGGACCAGAAAATCCGGCACGTAGTTGTGCTCTTCCCCGTTCATCGTGTACGGGATGGTGAAGTTCACATTGTGGTTTTTTACGTAACACAACACCTCGGGCATATCCTCCAACGATTGCGCCAGTTTCTGTTCCCACGAATCTGTATCGGCCACCACATGCGAAATGTGGCATTTATCGGGCTTTGTGGCAAATACCGGTCGGGCCGTGTCGAAGTCCACATACCGAGTCGAGCCAACGGTGTCGTAGGGCTGCAGCACCGGCAGCAGCGTGGAGGAAGAGTCGGTTGAGGCGACAATACCCATGTAGATACGGTCTGCCGCGTCATGCGCAAGTTCGAGCAGGAGCAACATCTGCGGGAAGGTATTGTCCTTCAATTCCACACACGTGGCCAGCCAGTGTTTGGTAATGCCAAGGAGCTGCGGAAAGAGCCAGTGTTTCACCTCGCCATCAAAGCGGTGTATGGGTTCACGCCCGCTGCGCTCCTCACCATCCTGGCGGAAGTATTTCTCGAGTGTGAGCTTGGCGAGAAGGAAGGCCACCTCGTTGCTGCGCCGACGTTTCAGATCGTCGAGGGTGTGTATGCTGGTCTCGCCCACGATAGGCGCATTTTCCGTTTTGGTGGGAATAACCGCGGTGGAGAGGGCAAGCTTTGATGCTTCGGTAAAACGTGCATCGAGACGGTCGCCCTTGATGTCGTACCTGTAGCCCGCGAGGCGTGGGAAGGTGATTTCGCATTGGAGCCGGTCTTCCAAAGCGCGGACCCGTGTCGTACGGCGGTCCACCTGCACGGCAACAGTTGCCCCGCTTGCGGGGATAAACGAAAACGGCACGCCGTACACTTCGGCATATTCCGGCAAAAAGTGCCCCTGTTCATCGGTGGCATAACTCATACGCCGCAGGGCGCGGCCCACCACCTGCTCACACAGGAGTTGTGTGCCGAAGGCGCGTACACCCAGCACGTGTGTCACCGTCTGCGCATCCCAGCCCTCGGTGAGCATGGACACACTCACAACACATTTCACATGCTCACCGAGTTTGCCCGCCTTGCCCACCGTGTTCATAACCTCGCGCAGCAGGTCCTCATCGGTGAGTGCTTCCACATCGCGGCCGGGGAAACGGAGGCGGTACTCCCTTTTAAACTCGTCGATCTCGCGCGCCGCGATCTGTTTGAATTCGTCACTCATCGCCTCGCCGCTTTCAAGCTGCTCACTGTCGACAAGAATGGTGTTAGGCCTGTCGAGCCAGCCGCCGTTGCCATCGTCGTTGCGGAAGATCTGCAGTTGTCCGCTTTGAACAACCGTTCTGTCACCAACCTGCTTCTCCCAGCCGGCGATATAGTCGTACACCAGCTTCGAGACGTTGGTATTGTTACACACCACGATAAACACCGGGGGCGTAATGCCACGCGCGCGCAGCTCGGCATCGGCCTCCCAGGTGTGATAGTATTCCTGGTAGTTATTGTACAGACTGTGCAGGGCGCCCTGTAGTTCCTTGGGCGGTTTGGGTTCACCCGTCACGGCATCGGTGCGGCGGCCTTTTTTCGGGAGGCCGTCGCGAATACGCAGCCAGAGATCGCGGTATGTGGGTGCCTCGCCCATCATGGAATTGTCCGACACCGGCACACGCGGCACCTTCACCACACCCGCCTCGATCGCGTCGATGAGGGAGAAGTCCGACACCACCCACGGGAATAACACTCCTTCATTGTACCCTGAACCGCGGAGGAAAAACGGTGTGGCCGACAGGTCGTACACGTTTTTTACACCCATTTTGTTCTTCACGGCTTCAATACCCGAGATCCACACACGCGCCTCTTCATCGCGTTTTTTTGCGGCAATGCGGTCCTCGCCGCTCAACACCTCGGCCGGTGCGTCCGGCTTACGGCGATAGCAGTGATGCGCCTCGTCGTTGATCACCACGATGTTCCGCTTGGTACCGAGACCACGGCACACACGCCGCACCATCTGATCGGGCGTCTCCGTGAAGGGATTCTCCTTTCCATCCGCGAGAATGGACTTGGTAAGTTTCCCCGCGGCGATTTTCTCACGCAGCGAAAACGCGTGGAAATTGGTGATGAGAATACGCGCCTGACCGAGCTGCTCCCGTTGATCGGCCGGAAGGATGTCGCGCAGGCGGTAATAATTGTCGGGGTCGTTGGGCAGCAGCACACGCAGGCGGTCGCGGATGGTGATACCGGGCGTGATGATGAGAAAGGTATCCGAAAAGCGTGTATCCTGCGGGTTGGCACGTTTATTCAACGCCTGCCACGCGATGAGCATGGCCATCACCACCGTTTTCCCAGAGCCCGTCGCCATCTTAAAGGCCGTGCGCGGAAGTCCGGGGTTGGCAGACTCGTTTGCAGCGCGGAGCATGTTCTCGATCCAGGCATCACCGTAACGATGTGCAACCTCCGTTATATAGATAGCCGTCTCCAACGCCTCGATCTGGCAGAAGAACAGTTTTTTCTCACGCGCGGGGTTGGTCCAATACTCCAGAAGCCGCTTCGTAGTGGGTGTAACTCCCACATGCCCACCCTGTCGCCACATCGACACCCGTCGCCGGATGTTGTTGACATCCGTATTTTCCTTCACCCGATCTTGCGTCCACTCGGTTATTTCGAGCTGTTTCGCCCCCTTCTTCTTCGACTGCGCGATCGGCACGAAGTACGTGCTGATACGCCGTTCCTCGACGATATCGTTCGTAATCCCCTCGTCATCAAAACGGAAATGCCGTTTCGGCTCCTCGAAGGGTGAGTTGAGGATGGGGTTGTCGATGACGACTTGGTGAGGCATGGCGTTGAGTCGGGAGTGGGGACAGGGAAGTAGGGAGTTGGGACGGGAGACGGGGGACGGGGGTGGATGACGCGTTGTCCTTGTGTTCACACATTGCCCCTCTGCAAATGGGGGGGGGTGAAGATGTATAAGTCAACAGAATTTATCGATTTGAATTTGCTTTAAATATGCTTAAAAGGCAACTGTGTGCGTTCAGCACGCACTTCCCATGGTAATGAGCACAGACAAACGGATGGGCATCTTCGACTCGGTCAGTACAAGAACGATGCTATTGCTGTATCTCACTAATTCTCATGACCCCAATTAGGCATATTGCGATTAATCGCATACGTGCGTCACAATAATTTCCAAGGCCGTATATTGCCACGGTGGGATGATTATCGTGAGGCGGCCTTCATACAACAGTCATATAGCCGATGTCATATAGGCCGCCTCACATTAATCAGATCAAGTTATACACTCATGCAACTGCGCTTGCAGATTCGAACTCCTGATGGCTCATATCCTATTGTGCTAGATCGGATCGTCTCGAAGTGGCAGCACGCCAACGTAAGCAATGTTTACGATCAGGATCATGTTTTATACATTACGATCATAATCTTGCCCCCCTCCAGCGGTACCTCGGCTCGTCGTTGATAACCTAAGGCTATGAGCTGCTCCAAATCAGTACCAGTAGTAGTTGGGTGTCCCGGAGCTTGGGTTCCATAGTTCGGTAAATCCACACTGTGTGACTTCAATACGTCACCATTTGAACTTAATAACACATACGCCGTCTTTGCCATAAAATGCCTCATAGATTAATAAATGAGTGTGACTTGGTTACACTTAGCAACTTTATGTATAAGCTTAGTAAATCGATGTGCACTATTTTCTCAATCACATCCAGAAACCACTAAGGACCAAACGATCCACAGGGAATGTATGCTGTAGCTCATTCGGCTGTGCAGGAGCGAGCGACTGGAACGAGCCCTGCAATTGAGGCGCTACACCAGGAAGCAGTGGCGCGCTTTGATACGCTAGGATGCTACCCCAAATAATAGCATTCGGTGTTGGCTCGTATTGCAGTGTCACAATTGATTGAAGGAGTACCGATGATGAAACACCGCCAATATATTTTATCTTGAGTATAAAATCGCCAGTGTAAACCTGAATCTGGTCATCGTTCGCGCCTCCTGAACCTATTGGCGGAAAACGAGAACGAGACTCATCAAGCTCAAACCGTCTATTCATAGTCAGCTTGATGTTTCCTGCACGCCGACTCATAAGCGGGTAGCCATCAGGGAACCGCACAGCGTGACGAGCGGTTGTGGCAAGGCTCTTTATATAACGAAATGCACGAGTATGCGCCAATGCTCCACCCGCCAATTCGGGGCCATCGGGCGTGGTCGCCAAGGCTGAACAGTCGTTAAAGAAGATCGAAAATGGTCGCATCCATAACCTCCTTGTAGGGTTTTAACAAATTGGCCATTCCAGATGCGGCAATGCAGGTAGGATTGGCCGTCTTGGTGGTGAAATCATGTGCTCGATTTAGACGGGTGCATCATAAGCAATATTTTTATTTTTGTCAATACGTATTGAAATATTCTTCAAAACGATGTGCCTCCGTCATTCCAGTGATCCAATATTAGCCCTGCGCGATAATCTGATTCATAACGGTGTCATGTTTTTCGACCTCCCAGGCCAAGGAACACTCGGCGATATTCTATACTTGTGTTATCAGGTTCAATTGGATGTTATTTAGACGTAACCATCAATCAACCTCATATCGCAACAATCAGCATAGAGACAATAATAATACGAATAATTCAGCTTGGCACCGTATAGCCTAGCTTACAAACTCTTGAATAGTATATTATAACAGTACAATGAATTGTGCGCAGCTAAGTGTGTTTCCCATTAGACAGCACCCATGGATAGAACTTCGATCCGACAAGCAACGTCATAGTTTGCGCACTTTCAAGCCCCATCTCCTTGAGCAGGACACAGGCTGTGATCAAACCAGCCAGATTTGCGAGACGGAACAAGGATGTGCCATTTTTTCCCTTCGTGCGTTCTGTATTACCACCAATATGTGTCAATCGATTTCTTAGTGCAGCCATCTCAGCCGGTATTCGTGCATCGACGACCACGTTAGTAGGTAGGTACGGTCGGCAGCAGTCGACTACTTTTGCCAACTTCTCTCGCAAAGTGAGAGTGTTTGCATTTTTCAACATACTGATGAGTTTCACACGAAAATCTTCTGTAACTGTTGATGGCACTGCCGGCAGAATGGAATCTAATATTGCAGCCTGATACTCCGCTGGCGATAAATACCGATTGTCATATTGTTGATTGGAATAATACTCCAACGCCGAAGTGAACGATGTGAATTTTCGCCGCAGCAACTGTGTATGGAAGATGTTGGAAATATATTCCCTGTACATATCTGTATGCCGCTCATAGCTGGAGACATACTCCTGGAAATATTTTCGAATATTGTCTTTCAGATCACGATATGTATAAAGCTGCCTTATACTGCCATCGTTCTGTTGTTCCACAGGTGGTTGAGTGTAGGACGGGTACACATGATAATTGTCCTCGTGCTCTTCATCTCCGCTCCCAATAAGTAGATACCTTTTTGGTACAAAAGGATATTCTGTTCCGATAACAAAAAACAAACGGACTATTTCGAGAGTTGATTCCCATGCGGGCAGCGCCCTACTCTCGGTAGAGGTAGCTACAACGCGCCAATGCTCTTTAAATGTTGAATTGGCACCATCTCTCGTCCGCAGTAGGTATGGGTGCAATTCAATTGTGCATCCATGGACCTCTCCTAATGTAACCGTCTCAGGCATAGCATATCGCATGATGAAACTGCCGTCGTGATCATGTCGAAATGTCGTACCTGTTTCGTTCATCCACCACTCCAGATTGTCGATCTCCATTTGCACATTACGGCTCGAAATGTGTGCCGGTGATTCAAAATGTCCATTTCGAATGACTACAGATGGTCTGAAGGTGATCTCGTTAATTTCTGGGCCATAAGTGTAGCGCAAGGGTATGGACGGATTAAATAGGCTGTATTTCGTACCTGATGCAGTGACCCCGAATATCACCGTGGGCTTTTTTGCATCTGGTTCAAATCCCATTGTCCCAATTACAAGGAGAGTAAAATGTCCATCGACATGTTTTGTAAGATCCCCATACATTATTTCGTCAACTCCTGGCGCCCACCATGTGCCACGCTGGATGGTGTCATTATCTAGTATATCAGCCCTGTTGCGCATTTTATCAATCTCTGTATCAACGTAATCGTTTACAAGGGTTCGGCAGTTTCGTTACATCGGCCGCCTCGTTGTACGTATTTTCTTCATACACCGGCCCATCAACCGCAGCCGAAGTGCAGGAGTAATCGAAGAACAGCAGTTCAGCGCCTTCGGTCCTGTACACCTTTATCAAGTAATACGAGTCATGGGCTTCAAACTCCACGTAGTAACGTTGGAGGATATCATAATCGTGCGGACTCCTGACTTTCACGGAATCCAGAAATTCTTCGTACTTGAGTCGCGCGGGATAGGTGGCACCGTCAAACTAGACATAATTCATCTTCTGAGGCAGCATTGCCAGTGAGATGGCATCCGCGCCAATGGCAGTTCGCCTCAATTCATCTGCGGGTGTGCAGCCGGCGATGATGGCAACGAGAAGTACAAGCAGGTATCGGTACATGGATTAAGCCCTGTAATAGTACGGTGGCAAGTGTTCTTCACCCAGAATTCGACCGGTGTCCAGATCACAATTCGGTACGATCATCGCGATGGGGCTGTCACCACGGATCTACGCGTAGGCCTTACGCCACACGTCGATACATTCCACTACACTCCGCTCGAATCCCTTGTTAAAAAACGGCCCAGTCCCATAGCCGCCAGGGAGTCGAACGTCGTCGTAATAGTCGCGACACCAGTCCGAATAATTTTCCCGCAGCTCAGTCGATGGCCTGTAAGCGTAGGCATGACTGAGTCCAATCTCGATATGCCGGAATACGGCGAACAACGTGCTGCCACCTTCGATCGTATCCATAGCTTCCAAATACGCGGGCAACCACAAACGCGGCAACGGTTCCGACAATCCTTCGCGTATCTCTTTACTGTACACCAATTCGGCACAGGTTTCCCAGAATCCTGCGACATGCTCGATTCCACTCGCGCCAATTCGGCGGAGGTAATCGTGATATTCCGAAAACGTGAGTTCCTGCATCGTGCGTGAAGCTACCAGCCATTGGAATTCTCCGATTGTTGTCCCGCTTCTAAAATCGGAAGAAACGGACCACAATTCAATATCATCGGGTGATACTAATTCCGTCACTCCACAATGGACACGTTCTCATGCAAAAAAAAACAGGGACGCTCATCTCATCGTCCCTGTTGTAGGTGCTCCGTCCGTGCGCTCATACGGAAAGCGGGAGCCGACCATCGTCGTGAAGGGCTAGAACGCCACGTCGAAGAGCCGTTTCCTCAAAATGTGAACGCTCCAGTCTCGATGGCAGCACCCACCGCTCGTCAGACACCTTCCGTCCACATTTCCTACGGGTTTCATATCGGTACATCCTCACCCGCCGTCCGCTTGTCCACACAGTCCGCAAGCCGATTCAGGTGCAGTATTCTTCCAACAATAATGATGACCGGCAGTTGGACCAACTGTCCGACGGCGGATCTCGAACTACCGGGTGACATCCATTCCACAAAGTTCACTATGGCGAACGCTAATAGCACAAACAGCTAGCCGTAGCCGTCGCGCCATTTGAACCTTCTCGCATCATAGCGCAGGTCTTTTCGTGTTTCTTCATCGAGCAGAGCCCAACTGGGGATGTCTGCTTCGCGTACGTACAATTTCATGCCCCAAACATGTCAGAGGTGCGCAGCCATTAAATAATTCCGGATCATAATATGCAATTCTCATCGTGGATGCCAGGGAAAAAGCCAGTACCAGCAGAAAATTTTCACGCAGACCCCCGCCCCACGATGCAGGCGGTCGTGTATCTTCCGTTTGCAGCATGCCAGGGGGCTTCCACAGAATGCTAGTGTCTGTCGGCAGTTGCTTGCCCTTTGTTATGTTTCTTCTTACGTTACCATGGTGCCGGTTCATGGCAGCGACAACCTGCCGTATACGGTGAAACCGGAAGGCACAGAGCGCCGTCGATGTTCCCCTCCCCACGTGTGTGTGTACTGCTCGACCATAGATCCCTCCTTCACCACCTTCCAGAAGGATTCACCATGAACATTCGTACCGCCTTGTCGTTTGTTACGCTGGTATTGTTGCTGCCCCTGCTGGTGCAGGCCCAGACCACCGCGCGCCGTCCCCTCATCGAAAACGTGACAGGCACCTGGTGCCAGTACTGCCCCTTCGGCGCCGACTCGATCCGTTCGATCAAGCTGCGCACGCCCGAAGCCATCGCGGTGTCGTATCACAACCAGGATCCGATGGCGACGGCCGAAGGCAATCAGATCGACGACAGTCTTGCCGTGCAGGGATATCCCAACGCGGCGGTGGACCGGACCGTGTGGAACATCGGCGGGACGCTGTACCTGTCGCTGAGCCGCGGCTACTGGGGCGCAACCACATCGATACGCGCCGCGGTGCCCTCGCCCATGCAGATCACCATGGCGGGCAATTACGATTCGACCTCGCGCCTGCTCACCGCCACGGTGGACATGAAGGCGCTGCAGGACATGACCGGCACCTACGTGCTGTACTTCATGGTTCTTGAAGACAGTTTGAACTACCCGCAGGTGAAAAACGGCGTGGGCACCATCAGCCCGTACTACCACTTCGACGTGGTGCGCAAGGTGGTGACGGGCGGCACGGGCAAAACCGTGACCACCATGGGCTTCACCGCGAATCAGACCATACAGGAGAACGTGCAGTGGACGCTGGGCGCCACCTGGAATCCGCGCAAGTGCAAGGTGGTGGCGTTTGTGGTGCGGAATTACGGCGTGACCTACGGTCAGCGGGACGTGCAGCAGGCGATCGAGGAACCGCTGTACAACAACAGCACCGTGTTCAACCTGATGCCGGTGAATCTGCAGGCCTTCTCGGGCAGCAGCACCGAGGCCGGCGTGTCGCTGAGCTGGACCGCGCTGAGCGAGACCAACAACCGCGGCTGGAATGTGGAGCGCAGCTCCGACGGCGAGCCCTGGCATGCGGTGTCGTTTGTGGACGGCCGCGGAAGCAGCACCGAGCGCCACACCTACGAGTTTGTCGACGCCACCGTGAGCACGGGCCGCAGCTACTTCTACCGTCTGCGCCAGATGGACTTCGACGGCACGGAGGAAATGTCGAACACGATCATGGTGGTGCACGGCTCGCGCCCGGCCACGATGCGTATTGCGGGCATTGCCCCGAATCCCTTCACCACCGTGGCCGCCATCAATGTGGACATCGCCGAAGCCGGCCAACTGCGCCTGCAGGTGTTCGACGCGATGGGCCGCCTGGTGCGCACGCTGGCCGACGGCGACTACGCCGCGGGCACACACAGCTTCTCGTGGAAGGGCCTCGACGCCTCGGGCGTCGCGATGCCCAACGGCACCTACTTCTGCCGCCTGAGCACGACCGCGGGTGTGGAGACACAGCAGTTGATGCTCGTGCGCTGATCCCCGCAACAGTTCTGTTTTACCCGGCCCCGCCGCACCCACGGCGGGGCTTCCCTTTTCCGGCATGCGCGCCGTGTCAGGTTCCGCGTCCGCCGGATGTCGCTGTGTCAGAAATGAGGATGTTCACTGTCTGCATTAACACGGAGCCGGTCCATGTCCACACGTCGAATCGTTTTCATCACCATGTTTCTCTGTGTCGCCGCGATGGTCTGCCGCACGCCGGTTGCGGCACAGCAGCGCGACAGCGTACACCTGCGTTTCGCGACCTACCTGGGGGGAAAGACCTTCGAGCAGGCGCGCGACATCACCTGCGACGCACAGGGCAACGTGTATGTGACGGGCGGCACCAGTTCGCGCGACTTCCCGACAACACCCGGCGCCTACGACCGGACCTTTGCGACAGGCGGCACGAGTTTGGGGTCCGGCGGTCCGATGGATGTGTTTGTCACGAAGTTCGACAGGAACGGGCGGCTGTTATGGTCCACCTACGTGGGCGGCCCGAACTACGACCGCGCGTACGCGATGGAAGTGGACGACAGCGGTTACCTGTACATCGCGGGCCGCGCGGGCGAGGGTTTCCCGACCACACCCGGCGTGCTGCAGCCCGCCTTTGCGGGTGACACGCTGCCCAACGGCGCCTATGGGAAGCAGGACGGGTTTGTGGCGAAGCTGAGTCCCGACGGATCGCGCCTCGTATGGAGCACCTACTTCGGGCGGCAGGACGGCGGCATCTGCCGCGACATGCACATCGATGCGCGCGGCAACGTGTACCTGGCGCAGCCCGGCGTGCTGGGTCCGCATCCCCACGTCACGGCAGGCGCGTATCAGACCCGCCATGCTGGCGGCGAGGACGCGGTGGTGGCCAAACTCGCGCCCGACGCCTCATCCGTCATCTGGGCCTCGTATTACGGCGGCAGCGGCGCCGACGGCGGCGGACCCACCGTGCGTGTCGGACCCGGCGGGCGCGTATGGATGGTGGGTTCGACTAACTCGCGGAATCTACCCGTGACTTCCACCGCCTTCGACACCTCGTACAACGGCGGCAGCAACGATGTGTTTGTGGTGTGTTTCGAAGCCGACGGCAGTGCGATACGCTACGGCGCGTATCTGGGCGGCAGCGCGACCGAGGGGACCGAGACACACAATCTCGCGATCGACGGCGACGGCAACGCCTTTGTCACATCCGGCACCAACTCGGCCGACTTCCCCACCACCCCGGGCGCATTACAGCGCACCATGCGCGGCACGAGTGACGCGTACATCACAAAGATCTCGTCCGACGGCAGCACACTGCTTGCCTCGACCTACCTCGGCGGATCGTCGAGTGATTTTACCGAAGGCATACGCGCCGACGCCGCCGGACGAGTGACCGTGGGCGGCGGCACCAGTTCCGCCGATTTTCCCGTGACGGCCGACGCCGCGCAGAAAACACTCGCGGGCGCGGGCGACGCCTTTGCGGCGCGTTTTACCCCGGACCTCGGCCGCACCGAATACGCCACATTTTTCGGCGGGACCCTGGCCGAAGGCGCGCGGTGCACATGGTCCGACGACAACGGTTCGCTGTACATCGCCGGTCAGACACTGTCGCCCGCACTGCCGCTGCTCCGCGCCGCGCAGCCGGCCCTGGCCGACACCGCAGGACGCGAGGACGCCTTTGTTGCGAGTTACACCGTGCCCGATCCCGTATCGGATATACACAGCACACCCGCGGCCGCGGAGTGGCGTATGTCGATACACCCGCATCCCGCATACGGCGTGACACGGTTTGTCGCGTCGGCGGAGCGGCAGGGCGGCACGGCCGTGTTGTACACACTCGCCGGACTCGAAGCCGCGTCCTTCACCCTCACACCGCAGGATGGCGGCGGCGCGGCGGCTGTGTTTGACGTGTCGCACCTGCCCGCGGGCCTGTACATACTGCGTTACGGCGCGATACGGGCGCAGCCGCTGCTCATCGTGCCTTCTTCGCGGTAGCGGAGGTTTTCCGTTTCACCACGCCCGCGGCCGGTGGCTCGTTCACCCTCCACGGACGCGGCGGCGACTGCCACTCGTACAAACGGAACGGAAGAAACGTCGCGAAGCGATGAAAATCGGCATCCACCGTGAATACGGGAATGCCGCGTGCTGATGCCACTGCACAGATGAGGAAGTCGGTATTTGAGCCCTGCACACCGCGCCCGCGCGCGGCATTATAGAACGCGGCAGCTCGCACAAAATCGGATTCAGAGAGCGGAATATCCTGGAAGGCGTGCAATCGTTCCGCGAGCCGGTTGAAGACCTTGCGATCCTTCACACCGGATAGGAGTTCCTGCCGAATCGGTCCGATGATTGCAATGGATCCCGCTTCCGCGAGCACCTGCAGTTCCGCGCTCAGATCCTCGCGCGGATTCTCACGACGTAATACCAGCGACCAGATGCAGGTGTCGACGAGCACGCTCACCGGACGCGTCTCTGCACTTTGTAGTCGTAGGTTTCGTCGAAGGTCACACTGCCGAACAGCGTGACGACATCGGCCTGACGCAGACGCGCAGTGTACTCGCGCAGGGCTTGTGTCACTGCCTCACGCTTGCTCTTGTGTTTCCCGAGACGCCGCGCCTCTTCGATCAGAGCGTCATCGATATCGAGATTTGTTGCCATGATTCCCTCCTGTCTGTGTATGATTTTACACATGTACTCACACAATATCACACACAGTCCAGGAAGAATCAAGCACACGCGCCGCATTTTTCGCGTGGCAGCCGCTTTCCGCCTGCACACTTATCTCGCGGTCACCTTCAGCAGCCACGTCGATATTTCCTCGAGCGCGGAGGGGGCGAAGGTCTCCTCGATTTTTCCGTACTCGTTCATGAGGCCGGTTTCGGCGGTCTGGAACAGATGGTTCAGTTTCGGAAGGATACGTGTGGTGACACGTGTGTTCCCCCCCGCGGCGAGCGCGGCCTCGATGGCGGCGATGTTCTCGCGCGCGGGCACCTGCAGATCCAGTTCGCCGTTCAGAGCCAGCACGGGCACCGACACACGCTGCAGCATCGGCCGCGGATCATAGGTGAGGAAGCGGCGGAACCACGCCGAGTTGATCGTGCGCAGCGACGCGGCGATGGCGGACGGGCTCATTTCGGGATTCTTCTTTTTCTCTTCCGGCAGTTTCTCGTACATCTCCTCAACAACCGCCATCATCTTTTTATAGGCCGCCGCGGTGTCGGGCTCGGCGCGGAGCACGGCGTACAGGGCCTTGGCAAGAGTTTCCTGGTCCGCGATCTGATCTTCGGGCACACCACTCGCGCGGCGGATCAACTCGCCCTGCCGCAGGAGAATCACATCCCCCGGCAGGCCGGGTCCGGCGAGCAGCACGATGAAGGCCACATGTTTCGAGCGGGCCGCGACGATGGGCGCGATGAGTCCGCCCTCGCTGTGCCCCGCGAGTCCGAGGCGCGAATGATCGAGTTCGGGACGTGTGCGCAGATACTCGAGCGCGGCTTCGGCGTCGTCGGCAAACTGATCCGACGTTGCGGCGGCGCTCGATCCCTTCGACTGACCCACGCCGCGGTCGTCGTAGCGTAACACGGCAAAACCCTTGCGGGTGAGATGGTCGGCGAGCACGAGGAAGGGTTTGTGCGCAAAGATCGTTTCGTCGCGGTCCTGCGGACCCGATCCCGTGATCAGCACGACGGCCGGGAAAGGTCCCTGACCTTTCGGCATGGTGAGTGTGCCGGCGAGTGTGAAGTCCTCGACCGTGTTGCGGAACTCCACGTCCTCGCTGAAATACGGCAGCGGCGGCCTCGGCGTCTGCGGCCGTTTGATTTCGACGGGAGCACTGCTGTGGCGCAGCGCGAGCGGGAAGGTCTGCCCCGCCTGCACCCAGTTGCCGTCCACCGTGGAATCGGAGCTGAACACACCCGCGTAGCGTCCGCGCAGGGCCGGCAGTCCGAGAACGAGACTGTCGGACGTGACAACGGCAGTGGCGACAGGAATACCCTTGGCACCCTGATCGGGACTGTCGAGCGTGGCGGAATACGTGCCGTCGTCCTTGTGTGTCAGATTAAAAACGAGGCGCAGTTCCATTGCACCGAGTTTCAGCGACCCGAGCCAGGCGCCGGAGGCGTCGCGCTGCTGCGCGGCGAGGCGGGGTCCGGTAGCGGACGTTGCGAGGACGACGGCTGCGAGTAGCAAATACGTGGAGAGTTTCATATCATGATTCATGGTTTGTGGATGTGCGTGTGGTGAAGCTCCTGCCGCGCCCCGGGAGGCCCGATCTCGCGTTCTTCAATATCGCGAGCATCCGCGGGGAAAACTATCCGCCGCCTTCCGCGACGACGGTGCAGCGTCGTATATACGTGCCGCGCTACGGTGCTGTTTCGCCGCCGTGCTTTTCTTTGGTGTTCCGCCGCGCAGTTCCGCTACGGCTGCGGCGACCGACAGTCTCACCGTCACCCTCTCCCCGGCCCGCAGCGCGGGCTGCATCGTGCGGCTCACACGCGGCGCGGCGGGACCGGTGCTGGCGCGTGTACACATCGAGTACAGCGTGTTCCGCGCCGAAGTCTGCGACATCAACGGCGACGGGCGGCCCGACGTGTGCCTCGGCGTGATCAAACCCACACGCTACGACAGCGCGCCGCGGCGCCGCGTGCAGTTCTACACCTACGACGGGCGGCGGCTGCGTCCGCTCTGGCTCGGGTCGCGGCTCGGCATGCCTCTCGAGGATTTCCGCATCGTGCGCCACGCGGGCATCGACCGTGTGTTGACACTCGAGCGCGAACGGCGGCGCGGGACATACGCCGTGGGTTTGTGGGAATGGCGTTCGTTCGGACTTTCCTTCGTTGAATACATGTGCCGCGGCGCGACAGCCCGTGCCGCGCGGCAACTCCACGGATTCTCGCCACCAGCAGGAACAGCGTCATGAAAACACAGGTCGTCATGCTTATGGTCGTGTATGCCGCCGTGTCGTACACAGTGCACGCACAGCAGGAATCGGTATACACCTCCGAAAAATTCCTCGACAAATACGGCGAGCGTGTGCAGCCGCCGCCGTTTAATTTCGACCGCGACATCAGCGGACTCACACTCGAGGAGCTGCGCTACCTGCGCAACGAACCCTTCGCCCGCAAGGGCTATCTGTTCAAGGACGCCGTGCTGCGCGCGTGGTTCCAGCAATACGACTGGTATCAACCGATCTGGTGGGTGCCCAGTTGGAAGGTGACACTCGAAACACGCGAGGAGGCATTTGTGGCGCGTGTGCGCGCGCGCGAGGAGGAAATGCTCGGCAGGAATTTTATACAGCAGGGACGGATGTTGAAGGCCAACCTGCGGAATCTGCTCAACACCAAACAGTTCGCCACCGTATCCGACACACTGATGCGCGCGCTCGATGCGAACGGTTTTGCGATCGTGCCCGAGAAGCAGTTGCAGATCTTCGACGTGTACGAGGAGAACGACTACAATCTGGTCCCGAGTTTTGTCACGACGGATCTGTTCCTGCAGTTGATACACATGCACTTCTCCTTCGCGCTGCGCACGCTCGAGGAGAAGAAACTGACCGGCGCGTTGCGCGCGCTGTTGAACGAAGTACACGGCCGGGCGAAGGCGCTGGCCACATCGTCGGAATCGCCCGCGGTGCGCCGCCACGCCGAGTGGATCACCGCCTGGTGCGCCGTGCCCCTGACACTGCTGCAGCCCGAGTCGCCCGCGTCCGTGCCCGCCACGCACGCGGCCGCGGTGAAGTCCGAAGTAAAACGCGCGACCGAGAGCACGGGACTCGGCAGCGACTTCCTCGACGCGCCGCTCTTCAACTACACGCAGTTCCGGCCCCGCGGCCATTACACAAAAAACAAGACGCTGCAGCGCTACTTCCGCGCGATGATGTGGATGCAGACCGCGCCCCTGCAGCTCGACGGCGGCGACGGCAGCGCGCGTGTGGTGCTGTTCGCGTTTATGGCGTCCGCAAAAAAAGGTCCGGACCGCCTCGCACAGATCGCCGATCCGCTCACCTTCCTCGTGGGAGAGGACGACAACATTTCGATGCGCGGCTGCGTCGATCTCTTGCGGCAGCACGGCGCGGGCCTCGACGCGGCGCAGCTCATCGAACCCGCGCGGCTCGTGACGTGGACGCAGGCGCTGATCGCCACAAATCCCGAACGTATCGGCGGACGGGCCGGATCGGCAGAAGTCGAGGCCGTGAGGAGCAGACCCGCGCTGCACTTCTTCCCGCAGCGTTACACACCCGACGCCGAAATCCTGCAGCGACTCGTTCACGTGCTCCGCACGCCGAAACCGCTGCGACCGATTCCGAAGGGACTCGACATTTTTGCGGCCTTCGGGAATCCCGTCGCGCGCGACATCCTGTTGAACGAATACCGCGAGGCCGACACCTGGCCCGCCTATCCCGATTCGTTGCGCGCCGTGACCGCGGCGATGGCACAGAAGCAGAGCGGCAGCACAACCGTGTACGGCAAGTGGCTCGAGAGTCTGCTGGCACTGCGCCGCGTGCCGCAGGGTGCGCAGCCGTTCATGCAGACCGAGGGCTGGCAGCGGAAGAGTCTGGTAACCGCCCTTGCGTCGTGGACCGAACTCAAACACAACACCGTGCTGTACGCCAAGCAGCCCTTCGGCGTGGAGTGCGGCGGTGACGAACCGCCGCCGCGTCCGCTCACCGTGGGATATGTGGAACCCAACACCGACTTCTGGCAAGCCGCCTTGCGCCTGCTCGACGACACGCGAGTGTTCCTCGAGAAGAACGGACTGATGACCGAGACCATCGCCACCAAAACCAAGAACATTGCCGAGATGGGATCCTTTCTTCTGCGTGTGAGCGAGAAGGAATTGCAGAAGGAAAAACTCAGCGAGCAGGAACACGAGACCATACGGCTCATCGGCGCGACCGCCTCGGGCATCACACTCTCGATACTCGATTCGCCCGATTGGACCAGCGTGACCGGTCCCGACCGTTCCGTCGCCCTAGCCACCGACGTGTACACCTACAACGACGTGGTATTGCAGGAAGCCGTCGGCTACGTGCACAGCATCTACGTCGTGGTGGAGATCGACGGCTACCTCTACCTCACGCGCGGGGGCATGTTCAGTTATCACGAGTTCACACACCCCGCCGCCGAGCGCCTCACCGACGAGGCCTGGCAGGAGATGCTCGAAAAAGGCACCGCACCCGGCCTGCCGCGCTGGCTCGCGCCGGTACTCGCACCCATCACCCCACCCGAGATGGCTCCGGGCAGTTCGTACAGTTCCGGGTGTTGAGGCGGACAGCGGGACAGCGGGAGAGACCCGATGTTTAACATAGCAAGCCTCGCACGTGGTGTTTAGATTTCTGTTTGCCCAAAAACATCCACACCTCGCGGAGGCTTGCTATGCAGCAACGTACACAGCCCACGTTTGACGATCAACC
>JACRFB010000064.1 GCA_016218045.1 Ignavibacteriota bacterium | reverse complement strand
TCGGTCACGCCGCCGAGCGCGTCGGTGACTTTCCAGAGACGACCGAGTTGATCATACTGGTAGATCGTCTCGTTGCCCAGAGCATCGATGATTTTGGACTGACGCCCGAGAGAATCGAGTTGGGTGACAACCACGGAACCAGTCGGCGAGATCGTCTCGGTGGCACGACCGAGAGCGTCGAAGCGGGTGACGGTGGTATTCCCAAGCGCATCGGTCGCGGAGCAAACGCCGTTCGTTCCCGCGCCTCCGCAACTCGGACAGCCCACGTCCGCGCAATAGCCTTGGCGCACGACGTTGCCGAGCGCATCAACTGTTTTCACAAGCTGGTTGCTCTTGTTGAACGTGAACGTCGTCGTCGAGCCTTTCGAATCCGTGCGGGCAATCACGTTGTTGTTGCCGTCATAGACTGTGCTCGTCACATTGCCGTTCGCGTCGGTCGCGGAGACAAGGCGGTTCTTCTTGTCATAGCGGAACGATGAGGTCTTTCCGGCGGCATCCGTCGAGGTCAGGCGGTTGCCGTTCGGGTCGAACGTGAAGGTCGTCGTGTTGCCGGAGGCATCTGTCATCGAGGTCACGCGCCCGGCGGCGTCGCTCACCATCGTCCGCGTGTTCCCCGCGGCGTCGGTGAAGCTAGCGAGGTTGCCCCAGCCGTCATAGCCGATCTGCGTGAGGTTGCCGTAGCTGTCGCCCATCCCAGAGATGTTCCCGCTCGTCGTGTCGTACACCAGCGTCTGCACAGCGCCGCCGGGTTTGTGGATTTCTGTCGGCTGGCCAAATTCATTGTTGACGTAGCTGGTCACGTTGCCCGCGGGGTCAGTGGATGCGAGCAGGTTCCCCGTCGGGGTGTACGTGTTCTCGCTCGTTTTCCCCTCGGCGTCTGTGACGGTCAGGACGCGGTTGAAAACGAGGTCGTAAGAATAGGTCGTCGTGTTCCCGAGCGCGTCGTTCTGGGTCAGGAGATTTCCCCTCTCGTCGAGCGTGTTTCGCGAAACGTTGCCGCGTGCATCACGCTGCTCAAGGACGTTCTTGTTCTCGTCCCGTACCCACTCGACCTTGTTCCCCTCGCCGTCAACGAACAGCGCCTTGGCGCCGTCGGCGTTGTAACCGTAGGTTCGTGTGTTCCCGTTGGCATCCACGTACTTGGTGGTCCGCGACACGAAGTCCGTCTGCGCCGACCGGATGTAACCCTCGGTGTCCACACTCCGGCTCCAGCGACCGTTCCCGTCATAATAGATGTACGCCGTGTTCCCGTTTTTATCGGTTTTCGACACCATCCTGTGGGCGGCGTCGTAGGCATAGCTCTCGGCGTGCCCGAGGACATCCGTCACCGAGACGAGGTCACTGCCGGAGTACGTGAACGCTACCGTCCGCCCGTACAGGTCGGTTACAGACGTGACGTGGCCGTTCGCGATCTGGAACGTGAGCGCCACTCTCCCCGCCGCATCAGTCACCGTTGAGGGTAAGCCGTTCGCGTACTGGACCGTGACGGTATTCCCGTTCGGCTCGCTCATCGAGAGGAGTTTCCCATCAAGTCCGAACTCCCGCACGATGCCTTCCTTGCTTCGCAGAGTGAACCCGCCCGCGTGCCGCGTGAGCGTGTCGTACACACCCGCTGGGTTCGTGTAGTCGCTCGTCCCGTTCGGTCTGAATACCTTTTCAATGCCGTTCTCTTTCGTCCACGTGACGTTCCCGTTGGCGTCCACCGACATCCGCTGGCCATAGCTCCAGCCCCACCCCGCGCCCAAACCAAGGTCCGCGCTTTTGATGGAGTTGTACGTCCGGCTGAACACGACGGGGATTCCGCGGGAGTTGACGGTGAGGTCAGTCTCGGTGAACGTGAGGTTGCCAGCCGACAGGTTCACCTGCGACGCGCCCCCGTCGTCGCAGCATCCCGGGCAGTCGCATTCGCCGTCGCCGCTTTCCTGCGGTTTGTTCCCCGACCCGCTGCCTCCGCTCAAGGTCACGGGCGACGACACGCCCGTGCCGCCGCTGATGATGTACTGGCCGCCGCCGATGTAGCCGCTGCCGCGCCAGCCGCCTATGGTTATGGGGTACCTCGGGACGTACACGTGCGCGCCCTCGTTCACGAGGTCCTCGATGGCGTCCAGGAACGCCTCGTCGTGCTGGTGGAGGTACATAAACCTCGTCTCCTCCCAGTTTCCCGAGTTCACGAGGAATATCTCCCACCCCTTCGCTGCGCTCGCGTGCATTATCTTGACCGCGCTCACGCCTTCTTCGTCC